>SBAY01000098.1 GCA_005239945.1 Nitrospira sp. | reverse complement strand
TAATAGGCATTTTTTCTTCCCTCCCGATAAATATATCGGCAGAGAAGAGATAATCTTAAGCAAAATCAATGCTTGAGAGAAAAACGCAAAAGTTCAGCTGTATAATATGGATAATAATTTAATCAAAGAAATCCTGAATAAGCCTGCCATTATAAAAATCCCCTATCCTGATGAACCAAAACCAGGAGATGGCTGGATAGATAATACCTTCCCGAAGATAAAAGAGGAGAGTTTAAAAGTATATTTATTTGATAATGATAATTGGATTCCTTTAGAATTTGAAGTTAAGCCTGAATTAAACATAGTTATTGCTAAAGTGCCGCATTTTTCAAATATTACTTTAGCTGGGTCTGTAACAATACCACCACCTAATTTAGTAATAGTCTATCCTAATCCATTCAATAAAGAAAGACATGAGTATATTACATTCTTGAGTGAAATATTGACTTCAGGTGCTACTTTAGTATATAAGGCTACGAAAAGTCTGATGTCTAAAGTCTGAAGTCTAATGTCTGAATTGAAGCTATGTGAAACTATCTGATGAAAAAATAGTTGCCAATTATTCAAAAGTTTGTTATACTTATTTTAGAATTATAGCACCTATCAAAGAGTTTGTTAATGTTGAAAGGGAAATTGCTCGATATAAGTACGAATATCATTTCATTCGGGGCAAAGAAATTATTTTTCGTTATGACAACGCAGATGACCCAAAGGCACGCGGGTTAATCACATATCCCCATCACAAACATCATGGAAGTATGATGTTAAAATTACATGGGCCAACTCTGAAAGAAGTATTGTTAGAAATAGCGGATATCGCGGCTTGAAATTTGAAATTGGAAAGTAGAAATTAGGGAAAAGAGGAAAAGCGTATCTATTCTCCTTTTTTGTACCACCTAAATGCTTACAAAATGAGAAAAGAAAACACAATGAATGAGGATTTATTATTAGAAATAGGGACAGAAGAGATACCTGCCGGGTATCTACTGTTGGCTTTAGAGCAACTAAAAGAATTAGCTAAATCTCTATTGGAAGAGGAGATGATAGTCCATAAGACTATCCAGACTTTTGGGACGCCGCGAAGATTAGCCCTTTATGTCCAGGGGGTAGCCCTACACCAGCAGGATTTAGTTACCGAGGTAATGGGTCCACCCAAACATGTCTCCTTTGATGCAGAGGGGAAACATACTCAAGCGGCTATTGGCTTTGCCAGGGCTCAAGGGGTAAAGGTAGAAGACTTGCAGACCAAACAAACCTCTAAAGGGGACTACATTCTGGCTGTCAAAACCTTACAGGGTAAAGAAACTAAAGAGGTTTTAGTCACCCTTTTACCGAAAATAATTACTTCTTTAATCTTTCCTAAATCAATGTATTGGCAAAGTAAAAACCTTTATTTTGCCCGACCTATCCGCTGGATATTAGCCCTTTTAGGTGAGGCAAAAATAGAGTTTGAACTTGGAAAAATAAAGTCAGACAATCACACCTTTGGTCATCGGTTCTTATCCAAACAACCGATTAAAATTAATCACCCTGCTGAATACGAAGAAAAATTAAGGGAAAACTATTGTCTGGTGAATCAGGTTAAGCGGCAAGAGATGATTATGGAGGCAATAAATTCATATTGTCAAAAAAATGGGTGTCTTGCCCCGGAGACAGAGGAATTGTTAAATGAGGTAGTTTATCTTGTCGAGTACCCCTATTTGATAGTTGGTAGTTTTGATAAGGAATATCTGCAATTGCCAAAAGAGGTCTTAGTTGCGGCTATGCGTGAACATCAACGATACTTCCATACTACAGATAAAGAAGGGCGGTTTTTGCCTGATTTCTTAATTATTGCCAATACTAATCCGGAGGCAGATTCTATTAGGAATCAAGCCGCTCATACTATCAACACGATTCGTGAGGGAAATGAGCGGGTGCTCCGGGCAAGGTTAGCCGATGCCTCATTCTTCTTTGTCCAGGATAAGAAGATTCCATTAGAAGCAAGGGTAGAGCAAGAAAAAGACAGGGTTTGGCAAGAGGATGTAGGCACAATTTATGAAAAGACCCAACGGGTAGTAAAATTAGCCGAATTCATCTCCTCAAAAATTGCTAAGGAACTTATACCCAAAGCTGTCCGTGCCGCATTACTCTGTAAAGCAGACCTTTCAACCGAGATGGTCGGTGAATTTCCCAAACTTCAAGGAATAATGGGATATTACTATGCCACTGCCGACGGTGAAGATGAAGATGTGGCTAAAGCTATTCGCCAACATTACCTGCCTACCTCTGCCGATGGTGTTTTACCAGAAACATTAGTTTCTGCCATCGTCAGCCTGGCAGACAAAATAGACTCAATCGTGGCGTGTTTCAGTGTAGGACTAATCCCGACCGGTTCCCAGGACCCTTATGCCCTTCGACGACAGGCTCAAGGCATAATCAATATTTTATCAGCAGGTTTTTTAAAAATCCCTTCCACCCCTTCTATCCCTCCTCTGTCTTTACAGGAATTGGTGGACTATTCCTTGAATTTGTTGGCTGAAAAGGCAAAAAGAAAAAGAGAAACTGTATCTGATGAGGTATTAAACTTTTTAAGTCAAAGATTGCAAAATACATTAATAAACGGTCTGGGCAGTGGCATATATTCACATTCAGGGCTCGTAACTACAGACCAGGCACTTTCATTATTAGCCGTAGGGGGGGATGATATTACGGATGTCTGGCAAAGGGCTTTAGCCTATTCAGAATTTGCCAAAACTAACGAATTTGAGCCGGTAAGTATTACCTTTAAGCGGGTGATGAATATCTTAAAGCCGGAAGACAGAAGTCAGAAGTCAGAAGTCAAACAAGAATTATTAGTTGATGAGGCGGAGAAAACACTTTATGCCCTTTGTTTAAGGCTTAAAGAAGAATTAGATAGCCATCTCGTAAAGAAAGACTATTCAACTTACCTGTCAACCTTAACCCAGTTTCGCCAACCTATCGATAATTTTTTTGATAAGGTTATGGTTATGGCCGAAGATAAGAATTTAAGGGAAAACCGATTAGCCTTATTAGATAATATCGCCGGTTTATTTTTAAAGATAGCTAGATTTTAGTAATCGGTTAGTGATTGAAGGCTTGTTTTTATCGGCGTTTAGCGGAATTTGGGATTCGGGATTTGAGATTCAAAAATCAGATATCTCGAACCCTGCTAAACATAATTTTTACCACCACCAACTAATCCATTATGACTTAACCACCTGAACTCAAACACCTTACCACTTACCAAAAAATAATATAAAAAAATTGCTTGACATACGATACCTTGTGGTGTATAATATCTATACCACAATATAAATCATAAAAAAAGGGAGGGGATTTCAAGATGGAGTTATCTGTCAATGCTCGTAGAGTCCTCGAAAAGAGGTATTTAAAAAAGGATGAAGAGGGTAAGCCGATTGAATCGGCTGAGGACATGTTTTGGCGTGTAGCCGAAAATGTGGCCAAAGCAGATAAAAATTATAATCCTGAATCAGATGTCTCCAAAAGGGCTGAAGAGTTTTATCAACTGATGACCAACCTTGACTTCTTACCTAATTCACCAACTTTGATGAATGCAGGTAGGGAATTACAACAATTATCCGCCTGTTTTGTCCTGCCGGTTGAAGATTCTATGGAGAGTATCTTCGAAACCGTAAAAAATACCGCCTTGATTCATAAATCCGGCGGCGGCACAGGATTTAGCTTTTCCAGGCTTAGACCTAAGGATAGTCCTGTCAAGACAACCAAAGGGGTCTCAAGTGGACCTATATCATTTATGACCGTCTTCGATGCGGCTACCGAAACCGTTAAACAGGGCGGCACCCGGCGTGGAGCAAATATGGGCATACTGCGGGTAGACCATCCGGATATATTAGATTTTATCTGCTGTAAGGATACCGACCATAAATTGAATAATTTCAATATCTCAGTTGGATTGACCAAACCCTTTATGGAGGCATTAGAAAATGATACCGAATATGATTTGATTGACCCACATACTAAAAACAAGGTGAAAGCACTGTCTGCCAATGAGGTTTTTGACTTGATAGTCAAACATGCCCATAAAAATGGGGAGCCTGGAATTATCTTCTTAGATAGAATGAATGAGACCAATCCAACACCTCAAATAGGTGAAATAGAAAGCACTAATCCGTGTGGTGAGCAACCACTTTTGCCTTATGAATCGTGTAATTTAGGCTCGATTAACCTATCCAGAATGGTTACGGACAATAAGATAGATTATGAGAAGCTAAGTAAAGTGGTAGCATCAGCCGTTAGATTTTTGGATAATGTTATCGAGATGAATAATTATCCGCTTGAAATAATAGGTAAAATGACTAAGGGAAACAGGAAGATTGGCCTGGGAATAATGGGATTTGCCGATATGTTGATTCAACTTGGGATTGCTTATAACTCTGAAAAAGGGCTGAAGATGGCTGAGGAGGTTATGAAGTTTATTCGGGATAAGGCCAGGGAAACATCAGCTCAATTAGCCAAAGAAAGATTTCCTTTTCCTAATTTTAAGGGTAGTATCTATGATGATGGGAAATCACCGCAGTTGCGCAATGCTACTACGACTACTATTGCCCCTACCGGCACAATTGGTATTATCGCTAATTGCTCAAGTGGTATCGAGCCTTTATTTGGTATTTGTTTTATACGCAAGGTTATGGATAAAAATGAGTTGATTGAGGTCAATCCTTATTTTGAAAAGATTGCTAAGGAAGAAAATTTTTATAGTGAGGATTTAATGCGTCAGATTGCCGAAAAAGGTACTCTGCATGGGATAAAGGATATTCCATCAAGGATTCAAAAGATATTTTGCACGGCTCATGATATTACCCCTGAGTGGCATATCAGGATGCAAGCCGCTTTTCAAAAATATACCGATAATGCGATTTCGAAAACGGTTAATTTCCCCAATAAGGCAACTTGTGAGGATGTTCGGCAGGTGTTTCTTTTAGCCTATAAAAATGGATGTAAAGGGGTAACTATCTATCGGGATGGTAGTCGTGATGAGCAGGTGCTTTACCTTGGACTGGGTAAAAAAGAAAAGAAAGAAACACATATGCCCAGACCACGACCATTGATGACTAAAGGGACAACGCAAAAAATAACCACTGGCTGTGGTAATCTATATATCACCATAAATGAAGATGAGATAGGTCCATGCGAGGTTTTCTCTCAGATGGGTAAATCCGGTGGTTGTGCCGCCTCTCAATCAGAGGCAGTAAGCCGCTTAATCTCATTAGCCTTACGCTCGGGGATAGACCCGGAGATAATTGTTAAACAATTAAAAGGTATTCGCTGCCCATCTTCCTTATGGCAAAAGGGAGGAATGGTTTTATCCTGCCCGGATGCTATCAGTAAAGCCATCGAAAGATACATGACGAATGGTTCAGGGACAGAATCATTGAAGAAAACCACAATGACTAAAGCCTCTGCTGGTATATATCCCGAATGCCCTGAATGTGGTGATTTGCTGGAGTTGGTTGAAGGATGTGCGGTATGCAAGGCCTGCGGTTATTCTAAGTGCTGGTGAGAAAAAGAGAAAAGGTGATTGGTAATTGGTAAAATGGTGAGGCAAACGCAGATTGAGGAATCTCTGCTCACCCTAATTTTTAGTTGCATTTAGCTTCGAAATTTGGTATAATAGGATGCAGGTAAAATTTTTTATTAGAAAGGGGGAATTGGACAATGGGATGTGAACATTGTGGTGGATACAAGGTAGCGGTTGTTGGAGCTACAGGCGCAGTAGGAACAGAGATGATACGGGTGCTTGAAAAAAGGAATTTTCCTGTCTCTGAGTTAAAATTATTTGCCTCATCACGTTCTGCAGGAAAAAAATTAAGGTTTAAAGGGAAACAAATTACGGTTTGTGAATTGACTCAAAATTCTTTTGAAGGAATTGAGATTGCCCTGTTTTCTGCCGGGGCATCGAGAAGCAGAGAATTCGCACCTGCGGCCGTTTTAGCCGGGACAATAGTCATAGACAATAGCAGTGCCTTTCGGATGGAGAAGGATGTTCCTTTAGTCGTCCCGGAGGTGAATCCTCAGGATATAAAATGGCATAAAGGAATAATCGCTAATCCCAATTGCTCGACTATTCAAATGGTAGTGGTCTTAAAACCTCTCCATGATTTGGCTAAAATCAAACGGATAGTGGTGAGTACTTATCAATCTGTTTCAGGTACCGGTAGTAGGGCAATGCGAGAATTGGAATCACAAACAAAGGCTTATATAAGCGGGGATAAAATACCTATTGAAGTCTATCCTCACCAGATTTTGTTTAATGTTATTCCTGAAATAGGGAAATTCCTGGATAGTGGTTATAGTGAGGAAGAGATGAAGATGGTTAATGAAACGAAAAAAATTATGGGTGATGATTCAATCAAGGTTTCCGCAACTACGGTCAGGGTTCCTGTTTTAAGGGCTCATTCAGAGGCGGTAAATGTAGAGTTCGAACGGGAAATTACTCCACAGCAGGCAAGAGAAATATTACAAAAAGCCCCTGGAGTGGTGGTGATAGATAACCCACCAAATCATGAGTATCCATTAGCTATTAATGCCTCAGACACAGACCCGGTTTATGTCGGTCGGATAAGAAAGGATACCTCACTTGAACATGGATTAGATTTATGGATAGTAGCCGATAATCTTCTCAAAGGAGCGGCACTGAACGCAGTCCAGATTGCAGAAGAATTAATTAAATTAAAGAATTTTAGATTTTAGATTTTGGATTTTGGATTGAGAAGATAAGATTCCTCAATCCAAAATCTAAAATCCAAAATCCAAAATAGAACAGGGAGGTATTTTTGATTATGAGTGAGATTAAAGTCGAAAAGCCGTCTCAAGAAAAACTAAAGGAATTAAAGGTGGAGTCATGGAGTCCGTGGGAATGTGCCCCGGAGACTTTTGATTGGGAATACCCTTGCGATGAATCAGCCTATGTGTTAGAAGGCAAGGTTCGGGTTACGACACCAACCGGTGAGGTAGAGATTAATAAAGGTGATTTGGTGCACTTTCCCAAAGGATTGAAATGCACCTGGAATGTCATTGAGAAAATCCGTAAGGTATATACATTTGACAAGTAGTAACCGTTCAGGTTGTTTAGGCTATAGGCTGTAGACTGTTAGCTATTGAGTATTGACCACCCAAAATCTTCTCGTTTTTCATGTATTTGAGTCGTAATCAAAACCGTGGTTATCAAATCCCTGAGTTTTATATCATCTTCCATACTTCTGCCCTACAGTCTGAATGCCTACAGTTTATCTACCTAAACGGGTACGACAAGTAAGTCTACTCAACAAGGGCACAATCTGTGATTTTTGCAACTCAGATTCTCAGTTCCAGGTTCACGGTTGAAAGGTTGGCTCTCTAACCTTGAACCTGACAACCTGAGCAGATACGGAAATTATGCCTCCTTCAAGTATCTTTAATTTCGTGAACTTTAGCGGGTTAAAATTCATTGAAAACACAAGGGACACCAATTATTGCTATGTTAAGGTTAAACCCTAAGTTGCCAAAAATTATAACCACGAAAACTCGAAATTTAAGAAAATACGAAAAGGAAGATAGATTTTTTCGTGCTTTCGTAATTTCGTGATTCTATTGAATAAATTCACGAAACTCCAGAGTATAGAAGGTAAGGTAAAATGTATTTACTTGAGAAGCCCTCTTTTACCCTCCCATAACTGCTCCATTACTAAATGCCTATCCGAAAAATCGACGGATGCCTCAACTTGTTGAGAGGAAATGCCCAGAACAAGTTCGGGCTTCCGACTTTTCGGATAGGCTCTAAGGGGTAGGGACATCTGACGAAATTAATTGGACATTAGCCATTCTACTATGAAATCCCCAGCCACGGCCTGATAACTTTACTTTTTTAATTATCTTTGGCTTAGAAACAAGAGTCATTAAGTCTATAGAGGTGTAAGAGTACCATTTATCCTGTGGTATTTTTTCCCCTATTGTTGGATAATTAATCCTTTCTGTGGATAAAAATCCATGCCGCCAGGAATGAGGTTTATTATTGGCATCTGTATAATCTATTTGAATCTCTGCCGGATATACCCCGCCTCTTTTCCCATCACTTCCAAGTGAGGAATTGATAACCATGATATCTGCCTTAAGGATTAATTGGGTGTATTTCGAGACATCTTTATTGAGCAGTTGGACTATTCCCATTTCTCCAACTACACGATTTGAGCCTGTCCTTTTAATCTCTAAGACATGTGCATAGGTAAAATCATTCTTTATTACCTTCGCATACATCTCCTTACCCGCACCTCTTTTAACTACCTTCCAGGCCTTTAATCCAGCGGAAAAATTACCATTGGTCAGTAAATTGGGCACTCCTTTTTGAGTTGGGGTAGGTGGTGCAGAAGGTTTAGGTGAAACAGGTGCCGGTTTTTCTTGTTTAATTTCTGGAGGTGTTGGTGGTGTAACAGGTTTCTCAACGATGGGCTCTACCGGTGCTATCTTAATCGGTATTTTCTCTAAGACGATATTTATTTTCCTTACTAATTCCTCATTTGAAAAAGGGGTTATCTCTATGGTTTTAGGCTCATATCCATCAACATTGGCGGATAAGGTATAGTAAGCATCTTGTCTTAATCCCGTAATGGTATAGCTACCTCCTGGTTCAGTAACAACCTTTTTCACCACTTCATCCCCTGACATCAAGTCTAAACTCACACTACCAATCCCACTGCCGTCGGATAAGGAAACTAATCCAAAGATTGAGGCCTCTACCGGTATAAAGTTTAGGTCTTGTGTCCAATATTCTTTAGGGGAAGATGAGAAACTTCGGTTGGAGAGTGAATCAAGGGTTGCCGATTTGGTTTTATCATCTTTAGTAATTAATAATAAAGAACCAAATCGTAGGTCCTGATAAAATTGGTAAGTAAAGAAGTCACCCGGTATATTTTGCCGTTCATCGTCTTCCAAAGTAACTGATAAATTATCCGCCGGGATAGTTTTATTCACCGTAGATTCATTTAAGGTGATTGCCGACAGTATCTTGTCTTTTGAGATAGGAATATTTGCCGTCGTGGCAAAAGAAGGTTCCATAATAAGCTCGGAATAATAACTAATCTTATTCAAATTGGCCTGGGTGTAGTTTTTTGTCGTCTGGTCTTTAAAATTCAGGTATCCCTCTCCCTGGTCAACGACATCGAACTTTTCCTCCTCAGATATAAAATTATCCCAGCCAATATTTATTTCTATAAGTTGTTGTCTAATCTGATTATCCAGGCCTAATTTTTCCCAGCCGCCAAAAATCGGGCAGTTTTTATCATAAGAACGTAAAACCCCGGCTGGAATCAAGAGAACCTCAAATCCCTTTTCAGGGGAAAGTCCTGCTTCCTCTTGGCTAACCACACAAAAGGTAAGATTTTTTACCTCTTCCCCTTGTGGGGTAAAGGTCTTTGAGAATTTAAATCGGATAGGTATATCCTTGATTAACACATAGGTATCTCCAAGACCAGGACCTATCAGGCATGGGTCGTTTGATAAACTTGAGGTGAGTTCTTCTTTGCTCACCATGGTTATTTTTATCGTCTCCGAACCTCTGGGTGTAATTTCTATTTTAGCCTTTGGTGTTTCAAAGACTAAATCCTTCTGGTCCTCTATGTTTGCCTCCATACCGGCGAGATTAATATTCAATAAATGAGTAATAGAGGTTTGTGGTTTTATGGCCGTCCAACTGCCATCACCGCTGGGGTCATGAAGAATAGTCATAGGAATGATAGGAATAGATGTATAAGTAGTATATGCTTTTGAGGTAAGGCGCACCGTAACATAAGTTGAATTAGGCTTAATTTCTTGTCCCATAGTCAGGATTGGTCGAACGGTAATCTTATATCTTACCTCTGATTTTTCCTGGGAAATATTTTTTGTAACCAGGGTTTGTTCATCTACTACTCCTACCCGGCCGACCAGATTATTTGTCTCTTCAAATAGAAGTACCCATTTATCTGAATCAGGATAAGTTTCTACCTCTACCCGCGTTAGAAGACTACATTTTTGCAAGGCACGGGTTTCATTTTCACTACGCCAGACAAGTCCGAATTTAAAAGAAGTTGCCTCCTTTGGCAAAGTAACCGGGGTAATTCCTGAAAAGGTAATATTCGCCTCTGCCCAGAAAGGTATATTGAGGAATCCCTTCCATTTTGTACACACCTTACCTAAAGAGATAACCGGTGAAGTCGTTTCCTCTCCAAAAGCTGTATTAACAAAGTAAGCCTCCGCTAAACAAAAAACAAAAATTAATAGATACAAAAATTTAACCTTATTCATTTTTATCTGCCTCCTTTTTAAATAATTTAATTGATGTAAATTCAGTTTATCAAATTTTAAGAGAGATGTCAAGTTAAAAAATGTGGACCCAGAAATTCCCCAACTTTTAGTAGTGGTTTAAAGAGAGGTGTTTTTTTTAGGGGAGAGAAACCCTTTTTGAAAAAAGTGTTTCTCTCCCCTAAAACCCCTCTCTTCCCAAAAACTTTTTAACCACAAGAGTATAAAATTTTATTTACCCATTTATAAGAAATGGGGTAAATAAAATTTTATAC
>SBAY01000268.1 GCA_005239945.1 Nitrospira sp. | reverse complement strand
TATCGCAGTATCTTTAACCACAAAGGACACAAAGAATCTTCACAAAGTTCACAAAGACTTATAAAATAACCTATTCATTACTCTTTGTGTTCTTTGTGCCTTCTTTGAGAACTTTGTGGTTAAATATAACCATGCCCTTTTAAAATTAAAGTGGATTACCAATTAAAACTTTACAAATCTAAAACTTCTTGCTTTAAGGTACTAATATGTTAAATGACACCATTGCCGCTATTTCTACACCTTTAGGTGAAGGTGGGATTGGGATTGTTAGATTAAGTGGCAAAAAGGCTATTGAAATAGCAGATAAGATATTTAAAGGTAAAGAAAAGGTCTCCAAACTTGCCACACATACGATTCATTATGGTCAAATAATTGACCCTACTACCTCTGAGATTCTTGATACCGTGCTTCTTTCAGTAATGCTTGCCCCAAAAACCTACACCCGTGAGGATGTAGTTGAGATAAATGCCCATGGGGGGATTATTCAATTAAATAGAATTCTGGAGACGGTTTTATCCTCAGGGGCACGATTGGCAGAACTCGGGGAATTTACTAAACGGGCATTCTTAAATGGCAGAATTGATTTATCCCAGGCAGAGGCAGTAGTTGAATTGATTCGTGCCAAAACAGACCTATCCGCTAAATTCGCCCTCTCACAACTTTCAGGTAACCTTCATCAACAAATATCCATCCTGCGACAGATGATTATCTCCCTTTTAGCCGAGTTAGAGGTCAGTATTGATTTTTATGAAGAGGATATTGAGTTAATCACGCTTGAAGAAGTTCGGCAGAGATTGACTAAAATCAGTCTGGAAATCAAGAAATTGATTGAGACAGCTAAGTATGGCCGGATTTTACAACAGGGTGTGATGACTACGATTGTTGGTCGTCCTAATGTCGGCAAATCAAGTTTGCTAAACGCTTTAGTGGGCAAACCAAGGGCGATTGTCACCCATATTCCAGGAACTACACGGGATACAATCGAGGAGATGATTGATATTGAAGGTATCCCATTGAAGGTAATAGATACTGCTGGATTACGGCATACAGTGGATATTGTGGAGGAAGAGGGTATCCGGCGGGCAAAGGAGGCTCTCAATCAGGCAGATCTGGTTATCCTGGTTATCGATGGTTCCACACCTCTAACGATGGATGACATAAGAATTATGGAGGAATTAAAAACCAAAGAGGCGATATTAGTCATTAATAAGTGTGATTTACCATCTCGGGTTGAAATTCATGAGATAGAAAAACACCTTCCTGGCAAACCAATGATAAACCTTTCTGTAACTAAGGGGGTTGGTTTAAATGACTTAAAGCAAATCATAAAAGGGATATTTTTTGCCGGCAAAATTTTATCGACAGATGAGCCCATCATTACTAATATCAGGCATAAAGAGGCACTTGCGTCTGCATTCGAAAACATAAATTCAGCCATAAAGGGTATTGAGGCGAATCTCTCTTTTGAGTTCATAGCCATAGACTTACGGGAATTGCTGAATAACCTCGGATTAATTGTCGGTGAGACCGTTACCGAAGACATTCTCAATGAAATATTCTCTAATTTTTGTATAGGGAAATAAAGGAGGGAGAAGGGGAGAAAGAGAGAAAGAACAACGAACGACGAATAACTCGCTGACTGACCACTTTTGGTTTATAATTACTATCCTACCTATCCAGTATTTCCTGTATTCTACCTTTATTGTTCCTGCCTATCTTTAATAGTTTCTAATATACACTCTGGTATATTCCTGGCGAAAGTGGTTAAAAACAATAATCCCTTTTGAACTTCAGGCTCCCTCATAGCCGAAATAAATTTTCCCAATCCGGGTTTAGGTGGCTTTTCCGCAAATTGCCGCATGGTTTTAACTATACACTTTTCCATTCCTTTTATCATGCACCACGTCTCTTTCCCAAGGGCATTTTCAAGCATAAAATCAAGGTCACCGCTTTTATCCAGGGTAGCTAAGCAGTCCAGGAGTTTATTAAAGGCATTTATGTTCTCTCCTGTCTTTTGAACAAGCTGTATAGTCTCATCTTTTTCAAACCGTTCCCGTAGTTCTCGGACAAATGGAAGAGTTTCTTTAGCGATTTTATCAGGCACCGGAGCCAAATCCTCAATCAACCCCTTTACGGCTGTCATGGTCTCCAAAAGCTCTACAAAGGTCGGTATATTATTTCCAATCTGTTTGATAAGTTTCAATGTTTCATCCCTTTCAAATCGTTCCCGTAACTCTCGTACAACTGGAAGAGTTTCCCTGGAGATTTTATCAGGCACTGGAGACAGATCCTCAATCAGCCCTTTTACCGCCGTCATTGTATCCAGAAGCTTTACAAAGGTCGGGATGTTATCCCCAATCTGTTTAATCAGTGTTAAAGTTTCATCTCTCTCGAATCTTTCCCTTAGTTCTCGAATAGTTATCTGAGTTTCCTTGGAGACCTTTTCAAAACCAGGGGCTAAATCGGACATAAGGTTTTCGACTACTTTAAATCTGTTGTATAGCTCATCTACCTGGGCAGCCATTTTTTCAGTACCATTTGTGGGTCCATTTAAAGTTTTATTTGCCATTTTTTCGTCCTCCTCTTAGTGCCTATCCGAAAAATCGACGGATGCCTCAACTTGTTGAGAGGAAATGTCCCGAACAAGTTCGGGCTTCCGACTTTTCGGATAGGCTCTTAATAATCATCCGTTAAGCAGAATGAAAATTCTTAGGCGATTACATTAATCCCTTAAGCATAAGATTCCAGTAGAGTGGTCTTAACATATAAACTTTAAGCACCCAATTGAAATAACTTTCGATAGCCGGAGATATGCTTTCAGTATAATTAAACTCTGCAAACAAAGCTTTCATATACCTGGTTGGCATAGGACATATTACCTCTCCATCGTATGTTGCTGTTGGTTTCTCTCCTGTTATAAGTGATTTCATTCGTTCTGTTAAAACCTTAGCTTGCTTTCTTACCCCTGAGGCTGTCTTTGATGTCGGGAAATCGGTTGCATCGCCAATCCCATATACATTATCAAAGGCTGTGTGTACCATCAGATTTTTATCACATGTCACCCACCCTGCGGCATTTCCTACACCTTCCGAATTTTCGATAAGGGTTTGACCTTCGTGTGGTGGAGTAATACAAAGTAAATCGAACTCTACTGGTTTTTGTCCTTCTGTAAAGGATTTTATAACCCCTTTGTTATAATCAACCTCTGATGGGGTAAAATTTGGTATTGCCTCAATTCCTCTTTCCTTGAAAATGCTATTTAGTTTAGCGGCATAAGGCTGTCTGGAAAAGACATCAGGCATTGGAGTGGTGAAGACAAATCTACACTTGTCTCTTATCCCCCTGCGTCTCATGGTATCTTCTGCCAGCATGATGAATTTTGCAGGAGCGGCAGGACATTTTATAGGCATCTCGCAAAAAGATGAAACGATAGTCCCACCATCAAATTTCTTTAATGCCTCCCTGAGTCGTATAGCTCCATCAAGGCAATAAAACATAAACACATTTTCACCCCTGGCAAGCCCTTCCTTCATCCCTTGCGGCTCATCATAAACTAATCTTGCACCCGTGGCAATAACGAGATAGTCATAAGAAATCTCACCATGTTTTGCCGTAGTCACCTTATTGTTTTTGGGGTCTATTTTCGTAGCCTCATCAGTGATTAAGTTAATTCCTTCAAAAAACAGGTCTTTTACAGGTCTGGTAAGATTCTCCGGCTTATCCAGGTCAAAAACTACTAAGGTAAATGCCGGCTGATAAATATGCGTATCACTTTTTTCAATAACAGTAATCTTTACCGCATCTTCACTAAACTCCTTTCTCAATCTATTACTAAACATTACACCAGCACTTCCTCCCCCTAAAATTACAACACTTTTCATTTGTTTTTACCTCCTTTTTTTTATGCTTAAAAGCCTTCTGCAAAATTCATAACCTATTGATATTTCAGTAAATCATGAAATTGTTTTTCTTGACTTTTCCTCCATACTCTGACCCTATTCCTTTATACACATTTTTTTAGTCACAAAGCCACAAAGAGAGAGCTTTGAGCCTGGAGCATAGAGCCTGGAGAAAAAAGAATCTCCCTGCTCCGTGCTCTTTACTCAATGCTAATTCTTTGTGTCTTAGTGACTTTGTGGCATATCTTTCCTCACATTTCTCATGTTGCAGAAGGCTATATGCTTAAGTGATAATTTAGTTACCAGTTATAACCTCAAATCAGGCAGAGAAGGGGATGAAGAAGAAAACTCTTCCTTCCTCCCCTTTTCCCTCTCTGTCTTTTTTAAGGAGGAACAGAGCAATTTTTTGTTAAAGTAGCTTAATCGCTAATTGAAGCACTAAAGTCTTTACTTTTGATGGTGCGGCATCATCATCAGCCAGGTCATAGACTAACGCCGTATAACTATTGTCTGAGATAGAGTAAATATACGCAAGTGTAGTCGTAGTAATTTCGTTATTACTCTTATCCGTATCAGGGTCGGCAACATCATATCTTGCTCTAATCGTCGATACATCAGTAAGGTCATAAGAAGCTTGCAGGTAATAACCTAAATTCTTCGTTGATGTTCCCATTTTGCCTTTAGCGTATTCAGCCTCTGCTTTAATAGGGCCATTGGCATAGGTAACATCTACGCCATTGGCAGCAAACTTTGTCCCCGCATTATCCAATTTTCCATTTAAAATGGAAATACCTGCATGGACAAAATCTCCTAAACCCCTACCAGCCTTGGCAAAGAGCAGCTTGTTTTTGTGCTCATTTGGAGCAGCATTTACATACGATACGGCGTAATCAACAGGATCTACCTTGCCTGATAAGACAACACCAGTAGCCCTAAGGGCATTTTTACCAGCCAGAACAGTCCTGATACCGGTGGAATAAAAACCAACAGGTAAGTCATAGGTAGAGTGGGCATTGATAAGCCCAAAAGGGACAGCAAATCGACCAGCAGTAAGATTTACATTGTCGGTCAGGGCTACATTCAGCTTACAATCCAAAATCCCAGTTGAGCGAGGCACACCTGCAAAATCACCTTCGTTAGTAGCTGCATCGTACTGCAGAAACACATTAGCCTTTTCTCCACCACCCTTGACGATAATCCGCAGATTAGAATTGGTAAAGTATGGGTCTTCACTGACACTTTGTGTACCACCTACTATTTTCTTATCTGCAGATATGCATTGAGCAATACCCCAGCCAGAGATGCTTAAATCTGCAGAAGCCATTGGTGCGACTGTGGCAATCATAACGATTGCTCCTAACACAATTAACAACTTTTTCATCTTTTTTTTACCTCCGTTAAAATTGTTTTTTAAAACTCACTTCCCGAGTTCCTCCTTTATTCCTTCTCTAAACATCACCTCCCTTTTATTGCCACGATATCCTCTCTATAATTGACAAAAACATATATGATTAATTTACTCAACATTATTATATTTAAAAGTCATCAAGTTGTCAAATGAGTAATTATCATAGTGCTATGACAAAAAATCATAGGATGAAAAAATAAAAAATAATTGTTGACAAAATTACTCAGATATGTTATACTATAATTGTTGATAAAATTAGTCAAGTATGTTAAGCTAGGTCAGACAGAGTGGTTTAAACTTTCTACCTATTGATTACCTGAGAGCAAATTAAATATTTGTATGGAGTATTTGAGGAGATTGTTCAGGAATTTGGAGAATAATAATGAAAACGATTCGAGAAATTAATGAAAAGATCAAAAAGGGTGAAGCCGTGGTTGTGACGGCTGAAGAAATTATCGGGTTAGTAAATAAGAAAGGAGTAAAACAGGTAGCTAAAGAGGTAGATGTAGTTACCACAGCTACCTTTGGTTCAATGTGTTCTTCCGGAGTCTACTTCAACTTTGGTCATTCTAAGCCAAAAATCAAGGCTCAAAAGGTCTGGCTGAATGATGTCCAAGCTTATGCAGGACTGGCTGCAGTAGATGCCTATCTTGGTGCCACTGAACTCCCAGAAACCGACCCGGCTAATACCATCTATCCTGGGGCATTTAAATATGGTGGTGGACATGTAATTGAGGACCTGGTAGCAGGAAAGGATATTCGATTGAAGGCAGTTTCTTACGGCACAGATTGCTATCCCCGCAAGGAGCTTGAGACCTGGATCAATATCAAAGACCTGAATGAGGCTGTGCTCTTTAATCCCAGAAATGCCTACCAAAATTACAATGTAGCCGTGAATCTCTCAGATAAGGTTATCTATACCTATATGGGGGTCTTACAGCCCAGGCTGGGTAATGCTAACTACTGCAGTGCGGGACAACTGTCTCCTTTGTTGAACGACCCACTCTACCTTACCATTGGTATTGGGACACGGATATTCTTAGGTGGTGGCGTAGGTTATGTTGTCTGGCAGGGGACTCAACACAATCCATGTGTTGCACGGGGAGAAAATGATGTCCCTAAGAGTCCTGCTGGAACTTTAGCGGTACTTGGGGATTTGAAGCAAATGAAACCGCAATGGCTTAGAGGTGTGAGTATGACTGGCTATGGAGTTACCTTA
>SBAY01000180.1 GCA_005239945.1 Nitrospira sp. | reverse complement strand
TTTACTCTTCTTTTTAGCAGTTGATACACTCTTACCAAGGATACTTTTTCTTCCTTACTTCCCATTTCTTATTTCCTATTTGTAACTTCCAGCCAAAGGCTGGTGGTCGCAATACCCCTCAGGGCCTGTCTGTCGTCAAACGGTTCAAATTTATGATGCGGTTTCTGGGATAGTGGAAGTCGCAATACCCCTCAGGGCCTGTCTGTCGTCAAACATTGAGAAGCAGTCTTAATGGCCGACTGAGTAAGTCGCAATACCCCTCAGGGCCTGTCTGTCGTCAAACAGATTTTCAGGGGCGGATTGAAGGTTTAATTAATAGTCGCAATACCCCTCAGGGCCTGTCTGTCGTCAAACTATTGAAGGGAAGGAGTATCACAGCCCTCGAGGAAAGTCGCAATACCCCTCAGGGCCTGTCTGTCGTCAAACTGAGTTAATTGTCGCTTTTACTGAACGACAAAACTCGTCGCAATACCCCTCAGGGCCTGTCTGTCGTCAAACCCCAGTATTTGCAAGGCAATCTGAGGATAGACATACCGCACTCTTTTGCTTTCTGCAAACATTTTCTATTGCCAGACAACAACTTACAAATACCTCCTTTGAACTTTTCGCAAATGTATTCTTTTTGTCATCAAAAAATCTCTTCATTTGACCACCTCGATACTTAACTACTTGATTTTATTAAGAATTCATCTTCGCAAAACTATTTTCAAAATCTCTAAAAGATGTATTTTCGAGAATGCCCAAAATGGGCATTCTCTTAAACTACTGCAATCATTAGAGTTATAAAAACTACCTTTTGGCTCAAAACACTTGATTTTCGCAAATCGATTTGATGACTTTGACCAAAATGGGATTTGCGACTTTTTTAACCCCTTCTGCTGCTACAAGAGAAGGCTTGAAAATAACTCTTGCCCCTTTACTTACAAGAAGATATTTAGAAATGCCTGATTTTCGCAAATCGATTTTTGTTCCTCTAAATGGTTTTAACCACCGTTTTTTCTTCAAAGTTTTCTCCTATTCTCTCTATCTTCTCGTAGCAATTGTGACAGAGGTGGTAATAGAGGATTATATCTTCCTTCTTTTTCACCTCTTTTTTGATTCTCTTCTTCATCTTCTCGATATCACTTTTTGAAAGAAGACATTCGAAAACACTGTACTTTCCAGATAAGAAGAGTGCATTGACCAGTAATTCTCTTATTTGGTCTTTTCCTTCAAATACACCTTCCTGATAGTCCCTCTTCAGACACACCTTGAGATGATCAATCATCCATTCATCTAATTCTTCAAGAATCTCCTGAGGGACAAATCTTCCATAATATATACTGATTCCCCTCACGGTTTCGTTAAGTTTTTCAAGGTTTTCAATCTCTATTGCCTGGCAAATTCTCTCTTTTAACTCGTTTTGTTTCTTTTCTGTAATTGTCTTTTCATCACCCTCAAACAGGATTCCCAAAAACTCAAAGCCCTCCTCAATCTTCTTTACACAAGCACCTGAGTTTAGTTTAAGCATCAACCTTTTTTCAAGAAACCATGTTGCATCCCTTAGTGCTCGGTATGCCTGAGGCTCTGAATAGCTCAATATAACAAAATCATCTGCATACCGGACATAGCCGAATTTTCTTTCCACCATCATCTGGTCAAAGGGATGGAGGTAGAGATTAGATAAAAGTGGTGAAATTATCCCTTCCTGTGGAATACCTCTAATTGTCTCTTTCCATCTTAATTTATGGTCAACCCTTCCCATTCTGACCCATACCCTGATAAGGTCTATTATCTTGTCATCCTTTATCCATTTAGGGAGCAGTTCAAAAAGCAAATTGTGAGGAATGCTGTCGAAATAACTGTCAATATCACATAGGGTAACCCACTGTCTCTTTTCATTGATAATGAGATGACTAACCCTGCTGATAGCCTTGGCAGGTCCCTTATCTGCCCTATAAGCATAACTGACATTTAGGAATTCCCTCTCAAGGATAGGCTCAATAACATCCTTTGTTGCCTCCTGAACTATTTTATCCCTTATGGTTGGGAGGCTCAAAGAACGGAACTCAGCTTCATCTTTGGGAATCCTTATCTCTTTGTATGGCTCTGGAATGTAGCGGTAGGAGGAAAGTAGATTAGAAAGCTCTTTGATGTTAGCCTCAAGGTCTTTCTCGAATATCTCTATGCTTATGTTGTCTATACCGCCAGTTGAGCCTTTGGTCTTAACCTTATTCCAGGCAGAGAGAAGATTCTCAGTTCTTGTTATCTGGCTGTAAAGTATACCCTGCATTTATTTTATACCTTCCAAGTCCGAATGTTGTAGCCTTGCCAACATGGATATATTCACCCATCTTTAGCAGACAGAGAAATCTTGAGAGGTCACCCTCATAGGTGATGCTACCCACAAGCCCGCCCAGCTTCATCTTCCCTTTTCTGGCAGAATGCCTCTCCCAGTCATACCACCTAAGCCTGTTCTCCTTTATTCTTACTTTATCTACACCATCAAGTCGTTTCTCTACATCCTCCATCTCCCCCTGGCAATGGTAATAGCTGAGGAGAACTGCCCGCTCGTATAGTCTCCTGATGAGCAAACCAAAAGGAATATCTGTTGAGCGAAGGTCTCCTGCTTCCTTTATTCTGGCTGGAGTCTCAAAGGTTACAGTTAAATGGGAAATGGGAAGTGAGAAATGGGAAGTTAAGATTTCAAAGTCAATTTTATTGTTAGCCGATTTTAAGGTGTTATCACTGTTGTTAAATATCTCTGTGAGAGAGCCGTCATTTTGATAAGCCTCAACATTGATGAGCTTAAACTTGCCTCTATCCTTGTCAATGCCCATTTTCCCCATCTCAGAAAAGGTATAGATAAAGTATGGCAGATAATCATTTGCCCTGCCAACCAAGACAAGTTCAAAACCTATCTTTTCATCCTTGCCAAAATGCCTCCTTCTTGTAATAGGTGGTGTTATGATATATGGGTGCGGGGCCTCTCTGTATTTCCTTAATTCATCCTCTGGAGTCGGTGTCTCAAAGATATAGGAATAGAGGCATTTGAGCTTTAACAGGCATTCCTGACAATCCGTATTCTTCTGGACACAGACAGTCTTACGCAGGCTATGACCAAACACCCCCCGTAATGCAGAGCCTTTGTAAGCTGGAAGGGTTATCCCCTCCTCTAACTGCACTGTTATTCTGTATTTATAAAGATAAAGTGAGTTTAAAATATCCATTTTAGTCCGTGCTATGGTCAAATATTACTACATCTCCTGTTACAGGTGAACGGTAAACAAGTTTCTTTACCTTTTCGTGAAGGGCATGGGCAATTTTTAGATACAACCATACTGGTGCAGCACCAGTCAGAACAATCTTATTACCATCTCTGGCAATCTCCTTTGCCAACATTGGCTAAAAGCAAGATTTTTTCAGCCATACATAACTTCTCCATTCTCAGTTTAACTTCATCTTCCCAGGCATAGCCAGGGATTTAAGTTTATTGAATGTATCATTGCCTATACACTGTTTTATAATCACTTCAGTTTTATCCCGGAACTTCTTCCAATCATCCTCTGTGATTGGGACTGTGCCGTGAGCAAGGATGGAACGATTCCGCTTATCCATCAAACTCTCATCTTCTCCCTCTTTCTCTTGAATCATACCCAGGTATATCGAACCAATTTTATCTCCAGCTACTCTGAGAAGAGCCATCTGATCATCCAATGCTAAACGGGCAGGCAATCCATCACATCCTGCACCCTTATGGGCATAATTCTTTTCCTCTATGTATTTTTTCTCCAATTCTTCTTTTGATAAAGAAGAACTTTTACCAAATTTATCATAATCAGGTTTAGAAGTATCCTTTATTCCTAACCTTCCCAATTTTAAACTGGTACACATTTCTAAACATCGGTATAATCTGGCTACAGCATCATCATATTTACCCTGGCCAATACTCCCTCTACGAAGTGCTCCTACAAATATATCTACAAGCCGATATTCGTCAACAATATTTTTCTTATTAACCCATCCCTCCTCCAATTTCTGTAGGAAGGATAGATTGCTACTTACATTCTCAGAAAGTAATTTTTCAAATCCAAATCTATGGAAATCCTGACAAATATCTTCCAGCCTTTTACTGAGAAGTGGTTCTCTCTGTGGCACAGCACTATGGAGAAAGGCATCCCAATCCCGATATATCTCTGCCAGTCCCTTTATTAACTCTACCTTTTTACTTGAGGCAGGATCACGAATAGTTGTCAAAAGACTTTCCGCAATCCTTACAGATGTATCATAGCTGTGGGAATTAAAACTTTCCTCTATCAGTTTGAGTTCAATATCTCCGAAAAAATCAAAGGGATTCTTGATGAACCGCATAGTTTCCATAAAAGGGACAGCTATCCCTTTATTTTCTTCTGTATGCACATAAATCATTGAAAATCGATAAAAATAAGCCACTAAAGCAACTGAAGCAACCATTACCTTTCTGCCAGCGGTTGGATCGACCGAGATAGAACTTTTGGAATCAATCCAGGATAAAACTTCGTCTCGGATTATGTGATAATTTTGAGCTGCATCCACCTCATTTATGCAAAACAATTCAATACTTTCGGGAAGCAATATCTTTTTTATATCTGAATCATTTTTAACATCCTGAGCAGTAGAAAACGATCCATGAGTATGAAGCAAGGCAACCTTTTCAGGTTTCATACACAATATACTCAAGATAACAGGCTCTTTCTGGAAACCTACAGTCATAATAAGATTTTGGCAAGGGTAAGATTTTGAAAAACCTCTGTTGATTTGGGGAATATATCTTTTCTCTAAATTAAAGGCGCTTTTAGAAGCATCACTCATTTTGGTCTTATCTCCACTCTCTAAGGCAACAAAATAGTTCTTTATTAAACCACTTATTTCCTCATAATCTTCTTTTGTGGCTATTTTCTGAATCTCTTCCAACCGTTTCTTTAATTCTTCTTTCATACAATATGACCTCCTCTTTGAGTTCGTTCTAATTCTTTAGATAGTGAGGCAGTTCTTGTATTGCCTTATCAGGAGTGGCTGGAGTTAAAATTTCTTCTGGTGTTGTCCCTTCCGCAATCTCTTCTTTTAAGTTTTGAAAAAATCCATAACCAACTGATGTCTTTGCCCCTATCCCAAAATCCTGGAGTGCTTCTTTTAGAAGTGTTGTTATCTGCTTTTTCAGGCTTTCGTCCTCAGTCTTGAAAGCAAAGATAAATTCTGTGTCTTTCTTGACGGTCAGAAATTTTATTGGTGTTGGTTTCATCCAATCAGCAGGTGCCTTCCCTTCAGAATAATATTCTGGATAGTGTGGGTTCATAATATCCAGCTCTAAGGTCGGAAATTGCTTTGGATAGGCATCTAAGAATGTAACCTTACCTTTCTGAGTTTGGTTGCCAAATAACTCATTGTAATCTTCATCCTCTCTGCCATTTTTCTCTACATAATATGAGCTAACTACCCCTTTTAAGGCACTGCCTGGGATATATGGCACTCCAAGAGTATGATGGAGAGTCATGGATGTCTCCAGCACACTCCCAGAGCCAAGTCCAACGACAAGTCGCCATAAGACCTTGCCTGTTATTTGGGTAGCGGTAGTTTCTTTTAATAATAATTGCCAGCGTTTTAAAAATTTCTTAAAAGTTTTCTTGTCATATTTGATTTCTAATGCTTTCTTTAAGAATTCCCCTTTGTCTTTACTCTCAAATTCCCAGTTGTTTCGCCATCCTATAACATACTTAGTAAACAATAGATTTGCATTACTGATATTAGAAAATTGGGAATTGATTATTCCCCCCAACTCTTGATTTAACGGAATAGCCATAATCTCTCCTCCTTTTTGCTTAATCTGGCAGCTCTGCCTCAGCAAACTTTTTGAGCCAGACTAAAAAGGCAAGGGTCTCTTTAGTGTATAGCCTGTATTGGTAGCTATCTTCATTACGGATTTTTTCAAGGATATTGAAATCTTCCTCTATACCAAAATATTCTTTAAGCCACAGATTGATATGCTGATATAGGATTTCGTGGTGATTGTCATTCTTGTTTTTCCCCTTTGCCTTTAAGAAGGCAAGCGCCTGCCCCAGTCCATTAAGCAGAATCATTGAGGAAAAGCCCCTGACAAGGGATCTGTAATCCTTGTTTCCACTACTCTGCTTGACACTTTCTATCTTACTAAAAGCAAATGCTGCCCGTTCCTGTTCCAATGTTTTTAAAGCCATCTTTTATCCCTCCTTATATCCAGTTGACTCTGACATAGCCTTTGCCAACTGTTTCGTTTCCACCTACTTGAATGTAGGAATTGATGGTTTTAATTTTACCTAAAACATCTTGTGCAGTAGAGATTGAACTACCTACTTTTCTCGGTTTTACCGCAAATACAGGAAAATAGAGGATAGTATCGGTTGGCAAATATTCCTCTGTCCATAATGCCCCACTTTTTACCACGCCAGTATCATTATCAACATTAATTCTTGTTATCACCTCTGTTGACATAGTTGTAAACTCCTTGAAGTTGTCGTCAGAGACAATACAGAGTTTCTTCTTCAAGCCACTATTCAAGTAGCTATATTCGGTTATGCTAGATGGAACTATCTTGTCTATAAGTGAAGCAAACTCGTTTGGATTTCTATTTTGAGCATTAAACATATACTCCTCAATGACAACCCTTTCATTAACGGATATGGAACTATCATAGATAATAATACTTTCATCATCAGGGGGAGCTGTTATGCTGGGCATAGTGATGCTATTGATATTGGCCATCTTTAAGGTTCGCGAGAATTTATCCAAGACATCCTGACAGGTTATCCAGACATAGGTTCCTTTCAAGGATTTGACAGGAAAAAACAACACCCTGGCATCTCCAAAAGAGACTGCCGAGGCATATTTATCCTCTTCTTCACCACCTTCTTCTGGCCCAAAAATTTCCTCTATGTCACTGTTTTTGTAATATCTTCTAAAGCTACCTTTTACCTCTGAGCCTTGAATCCTTGGATAATTGGTATGCCGTTCCCGTTGTATTGGCTGGTCAACGACACCCACATCCTGCCCTGTTCCACAATGAAGTGGACTCTCAACAATAAAAATTCCAATTGCACTTTTGTCAAACATTTTTACCACCCTCCTATTAAGGTTAATCCAAACCCCATGTTTTGATTGTTATCTGAAAAATTTACAAGGTTTAGTTTTTTAAATAACTCATCTACACCTCCTTCCAATAGTTCAAAGTAATAGACAGAGCCTGCAGGAACTAATCTTCTCAAGGGCTTTGCTTTCTTTTTTGCTAAATCCCAGCCTAAGATAACATCAGGCCGACAAAGACAGGCTGAGATAAGTCTTATTTTCAGACTTCCTTCTAACTGGAGCTCAAGGTCTCTGCTAAAGCTATTAGAAATCCAGCCATTATTGAACTCTGCATGAGTCAGAAAGACAATTTTAAATTTCTTGCTTTCTTTGATTGAGTCTTTTATTTCGTTCATCTTGTAATGCTTCAATGGACAATCATCCATCGTCTCATACTCGCATACCCTATTTGCCCCGCCAAACTTGATTAATCCTGCTTCAGGCAGAAAAGATAAACTATCAATTTCAGCATAGAATGACCAGTCTTTCTGCATTCTTACAAATCCCACCGTATACAACTGTCCCTCCTTTGATGTATTACGCTCAGCTTCAGTTCCAATCACGGTTCTTATTTCATGAGAAAAAACCTCTTCACAAGAGACAACCTCTTTAATTTCTGCTCCCAGTGCATAGTCATTAAATGTCTGCAATGAGATATACCCTTTGGCATCTTTAACTCCCGAATCAGTCTTTATGTGAGGATAATTACCTATTGTTTCCAGGTCTGTTTCTACATTAGAATTTGTCCAATCAAATGGCTCTAATACCTTATATCCTCCATCTATTTCCTTAACATCTGCTGGAACCTTAAGATAAATAGTATTGTTATCTTTTAATAGTAGAGGCCCTTTGAGGCTAAAACTGCCAACCCTATCAGGAAACCCAATCTCTCCTTCCGCCTTTTTGACTTTCTCAAGGCTATCCTCATTGGCGAGCACCAACCTGCCATTTCTATACTCCATGTAATTACATCCCAAATCCTCTAATACTTTGGTTCTTAAGGCTCCGTATAGAGTCTGAGAAGATGGTGGAAATATAGACTTTGCAAAATGCTCCATGCTTCGTCCAAAGGGTTTTGAGTCCCTGAAAAACAATACATCTACGGGTGTTATGTTTATTCTCATCTCTTCCTTCCAGTGGCTAAGAATCTTAAGGTTAAGACAAGGTCAATCTTGTTCTCTGATGCCTCAAAAAGAGTTTCAAAGACACTCTTAAGTTTACTATGCAATTCTATTTTTCTCTCTTCATATTCCTTTTTTGATTCATCTTTTTCCCTTTTTAGGTGGATATGCTGTTTTAACTGCCTGCCTAAAAGGGAATTAACCAGGGTAAGACTAACACCTTGTGACAGTTTCATAAGCTCAGCAGCCATTGCAGAAAAGAATGACATAGACAAACCATCATCTTCTGAGATGTTTTCGAGGATTTCATTAAATTGCAGAACGGTTCTTTTCCCATTCACCTTCCAGTGCATTCTACAGGTAGTTATTTCACCAGAATGCTTCAGTATCTTTAGCATAAAGGCATCCTTCCCATTAATTTTTTTTGCCTCTTCTTCTGCAGCTCTTACCTGCCTTAATATATCTTGCAGGTCATGATTTTTGTGGGCGATAACAATACCTGCACTCATTGTAGCTTTGTTCCCAAGGGTAGGGATAACAACCTTGCCGCCTTTTTCTTTGTTTATTACAAGATAACCATTGGTCTGATTCAGGTTTATCTCTCTCTTTTCATTTAAATTCCCAGAAAAGGTGAATCTTGTCTTTTCTGCTGCCTTTAACGCATAATCAAGTGGCAAAAACGCCAGAACATCATCTCCACCAGAGTAAATGAGCTTTCCTGGGTAATCAAACTCAATGACATCTCTCACCAGTTTGAGAGAGAAAAAGTTTAGAGACTTACTAATAAATGAGTGAATAGCAGGGGAGAGATTTCTCTTTGTCTTTTCGTCAAATAACTCTATGGTCTTTGAATGAACTACATCCTCCCAGTAAGGCCAGTTTTTGTGGGTGCCGCTTAGCCATTTTCCCATATCATCTCCGTCCATAGCCAAGACGGCAAAGTATTTTGAGGGCTTCTCCCCAATCATCTCTTGTATCTTCCTAATAGCACATTTTACTCCACCAACTATTTCTTTATCATATCTAACTCCATTATCTTCTAAGAATTTCTTTGTAAAACTCTCCTCATAAATCCATTGTCCATCAAAGGCTAAAAAGTCAACAAATTCTCTGCGTTTTTCCTCACTGTTCTCAAAGAATTTTAATGCCTTATCAGGAATATATCTTATCAACTTCTAATTAAAGTTCATGGAAATCCCAAGCTGTCTTAATAATTCATTATAGTTCTTCACAATTGGAAATGTCTTTTGCCAGCTTTGGATCACCTTTGTTTTAAAGGGCAAGGCGGTAATTGTCGAGGTAGAAGGATAATTAATACTGTCTTTTTCCTCGAAAACATCCTTCCTGAAATAATATTCCCCAGCCATTCTTTTTATAAAACAGACCGCACATAGTTTATCTCTACCTCTTATGTCAATCTTATCTGGATACCTTTCCCCTATTTCCTTCCAAAATTTAGTAAGTTCACTTGATTTGGTAATTGACACTGGGTGCAATACCTCTCTTTCCCCACACATAGAGCATTTTATAGCTTCATCTTTTGATTGAGGTTGGCTGAAATTCCTGAGATTTTTTCTTGAATTGAATGATGAATCTAATATTCTATACATACTTTGCCAATAAGTACCAAGGTTTTCATATTTACTTTTTGATACTTTAGGTGAAGAGTCAAATATTTTCTCATATTGACTCTTTAGTTCATCTATTGAAGCTGACCATTTATAAATGGTGTAATAAACTTCAATTAGATCCCTGACCTGTTTGTCCCAAATTTCAAAGATACTACTATCATTAAAGATATCGCCAAATTTTCCCTTTATTGATTTAGAGATTTCTTCTTCAATAGAATAGCTAACCTTAGCTTTCATCTTCTCGGCAATATTCCTTGAGTTTTCTGAAGGGAGGATGGCAAATACTATATTGGACAGAGATGGGATCTTTATTTGTTTACGACGGTCATTTTTTATGGGTAGACTGTATTTATCCATCAAGAATTTATCAATCAAGGGCTGGCCTTTAATAAAAGGGAATATCACATGCTCTGGCCCTATTTCTTCAATAATAACCTCGATTGCCTTTGACATCAAGTAAGACAACAAAAAGCTTCCCATCCAGTAGTCTTCTGTTCTTTTGGCATTGGCTATAAAGCCTTGAATAGGGCCGATTGAGAACTTGAGAAAGGCAGGATGAGGTAAAGAACCTACAATAGCGCAAGCAAGCCAGTTATGGTTTAATATTGAATTGTCAGGGATTCTTGTATCTGCTGGAAGCAAGTTCCACAAATTGCCAAGCTTGAAATTGGTCAATTCAAATTCTTCAAAGGCATCCGGGATATTTCTCCACAAGTTCAACAATAACAATTTCTTATCGCCTTTAGCCTCTGCTTTAATCTTTTGTATCGTCTGATTGACAACATTTTTCACTTCATTTGGATCCGGATTTATGTAGACATAGTTACTAATCTTGATACTTCCACTTCCAAGAGGATGAGTAAGCTCTGCCTCTTTTTCAAAGCTAATCATTATCTTATTCCCATTTTTATCTCTGGGGAAGACTACCCTGTCTGCAGCAGCAGAGATATGGTCGCTTTGTTTGATGCTTTCATCTAAAAAATCTGCTTCTATGTCTAATATACGGTAGTATTCTTCGGCTCGCTCAACATGTGTAGTTAGGTTAAAAGGCTTATCAATAGGGTCGTGAAAGAAGGCTTTTATTTTTTGGTTATTCAAGAGAGCACCTCCGCAATAAAATTATTCTGCTTCCTTAAATTATAATAAGGATATCCGTTAGGAAAATGCGAACTTAACTTTGTTACTATTGGTAGATATCCACCATTGATTCTTTGAATCCTTGCTATTACAGGGGAGCTCATCTGAGGATTCCCATTTCCAAGAGAAGGGTTACAATGGTTATGAGATGCTTGCCCTATATTTTTCAGTAACGCATCAGAATTTTTGGATACACTTCCAAAATAAACCTCTGTAATTACTGGATAATTACTTCTACTTTTATTGATACGCTCAATTATTGAACCATTGATTTGGAAATCATTATTAATGCTATTCATTAAGCCTAAAATTGTGTTTCTTATTTCGTCCTCTGATTTGAAATCCCAGTCTATTATCCTTAAACTTCCAAAACCTCTTCTTGTTCTTTTTCCTAAGCCTCCTAATAGCAAAGAAAGTTCAAAGGTGTTTTTGTAGTCATTTATCTTGCCTTTATCCTTACAGCTTAAAGTTACACTAAAAGTTTGATTTGCATCAAACCCTTGAAAGGAAAATTGTTTCCTTGGATTGGAACTATGCGGAAGAGGTCTATGTGGTCCAGATATTAGACCCGAATCCTCTATTTTTATGGAAAATGGCGCTTTTTTCTCCTGAATTCCAAAAATCTTTGCTTCTTCTTCCTGTAATTTCCTAATATCACTTAATCCCTTTACAGCCCGCCACCAGAACCGCATCATACCTTTAATTGAAGGTGGTCGTAATTCTGGTGTTTGACCATCCGCTCCAGCAAGAAATAATGGCGTAATTGTTTCTAATGTAAACTTAATAGACTTCATTTGCCGTTACCTCCTAAACAGTCCGCTAAACATTATATAAAGGCCAAATAGAACAATTAAAAGACCAAATAAATGGATTAAAATGCTACTTGTTTCTTTTAAGTTGCCTTCGCCAAAGACTATTACAAAGGTTAATAACGAAGCTATCGGCAGTGATACTCTGAATAAAAATCTGATAAGTCGTCCTATGCTGCCTTTTGCCTTTATCATTGCAATAAAGAATACAAGACCAACAAGAAACAAGGCTGAGTATTGTGGTGGCAGATAACCTTGCGCAGCTAATCCTATAATCCATATTCCAATACTTATAATTAGCAAAAAATCCCAGAATATACGCATATTATTTTAGTAGTCCATGATGTTCATCATCTAATAATTATAGTCTAACAAACTGCTGCCGTATTCGATATTGCTGGCATTACATTCTTTAAAATAATGTAGCCAAAATTTTTTTATATCTAAAATTCTCTGAGTTGACATCCCACCATAATTAGAGTGAGCAGCACCGGCTACATACACTATAGCACCACACAAATCGGGCACGCCATTTTCTTCTCTTTTCCTTTCTCGTATAATATGTTATATTGATGTTTATAATTGAGTAATCTAGATAACTGTGTAATGGTATGGCTGGTGGAAGATGGGATGGAGCGTAGCGACAT
>SBAY01000290.1 GCA_005239945.1 Nitrospira sp. | reverse complement strand
CTTTTTAACCACAAGAGTATAAAATTTTATTTACTCCATTTATAAGAAATGGAGTAAATAAAATTTTATACTCTTGTGGTTAAAAAGTTTTTGGGAAGGGGAGTTTGAGGGGGAAAACTTGTGTGGTTTTAAACCACTTTCAAAAGGTTTTCCCCCTCAAAATATCCACTTCTTTAAATCATTACTAAAAGTCGGGGAAAATCTGAAAATATCTTTCCTGACTCTAATCCTCTAATCCTTCTAAAATTGTAGTTCAATGACTGCTATTCCTATGGCTAACCCTATTCCATCTGCAATTAAGTCATCGTGGTCAAAGACATCGTCCATTTCTTCTTTGAATATGCCGGCCGCAACCGTGGCTAAGGTAGCATAACAGAAGCAATGAAGTCGGTCTAAATCTTGATTTTCACAATAGAGGTAAGCGGCATCATAGATTAAAGCACTGACAACAATATGAGCAACCTTATCCCCCTCTAACTTGAATTTTGCCTCAGATATCTTTGCCGAACTACTCATCAGAATACCCATAACCAACAAAATCAACCATATTTTTTTTACACTACTCATTTCTACAAACCCCCTTTTAAGGAATAAGACTTATCTGACCTATACAACTTATTCCTAAATCCTACCACTCTCCTAAAACATACCCAATACCGCTGAAATAACCGTTTCGAGCTGCTCATCACTTAACTCAGGATACATCGGAAGTGATAATACCTCTTTAGAGGCTTGCTCACTTTCTATAAAATCTCCTGCCTTATATTCTAAATAAGAAAATGCAGGTTGAAGATGTAGTGGAATAGGGTAATGGATTGCCGTATCAACACCTGATTTCTTCAGATGGGCAATTAATTCCTCCCTATTTTTGACTCGAATGGTATATTGATTATAAACAGGGGAATTGAATTCCTCTACAAAAGGCGTGATAATTCCCTTACCTCTAAATGCCTCTGTATAGATTTGAGCAATCCTTTGTCTTTGAATAGTCCATTCATTCAATTTTTTTAATTTTACTCGCAGGATAGCGGCCTGGAGTTCATCCAATCGGCTGTTAGTACCAATAAATTCGTGATGATATTTAACTTGCGAGCCATGAGTTCGGATCATTCTAATCTTTTTTGCGAGATCCTCATCATTAGTCGTAATCATCCCTCCATCGCCGTAGGCACCTAAGTTTTTAGCCGGGAAGAAGGAAAAGCCGCATGTTTTCCCCATTTCACCTACCATTTTGTCTTTGTATTTAGCTCCAATTGCCTGGGCAGCATCCTCAATAACGACTAAATTATGTCTTTTTGCACAATCTAATATCTTGTCCATATCTGCCGGTTGACCATAGAGATGGACAGGGATAATAGCCTTAGTGTTAGGGGTAATCATCGCTTCAATCTGAGCTGGGTCAATATTATAGGTTTTGGGGTCAATATCAACAAAAACAGGTTTTGCCCCTAAAAGAACTATCACCTCTGCCGTAGCAATGAAGGTAAAAGGCGAGGTAATTACCTCATCTCCTCGTCCTACACGACAAGCCATCAAGCTTAACAACAAGGCATCAGTGCCTGAGGCTACGCCTATGCCGTATTTAGTGTTACAAAATGCGGCAATTTCCTCTTCTAATCGTTTTACATTTTCACCTAAGATGAAGGTGCCATTCTGGATAACCTCCTTTACTGCGTAGTCAATTTCCTCTGAAATACTAACATATTGTGCCTTTAAATCTAACAATGGTACTTTATTCATTTTATCCTCCTTTTTTGTAAGTATTTTACCGATAACCAATTATTAATTACCTCCTCTACCCTCCTTTCACCATCCCATAAGGGAATATTCCTACTTCATCCCCCTTAGGTCCAAGGCTAATCGAGTTGTAATTATCCTTAATTTCTAAATTTGCATTTCGGATGCCAATACTTACACCCTGGAATAAGGTATGTGAAACATGGACAATCCCCCCAAGTGACTCTTGTATTCTGATTTTTAAAAACTCCTTTTGGTCAGTGTAGCGGTGTAATTTTACCGTTAATTTATTATGTTCGCGAATAAGTCTTTGTAATTTAGCCTCTTTTTCTATGGGAAATTTTTCCTTTTCCTGTTTCTTCTTATCCTTTAGTATAGAAATATCCTTTTTTATTGTCTCTAATCTATTAATATCTTTCTGATAGACCCTGTTCAGGTTTTCTAATTGTTCTCGTACCTTTGGAGTTCCTCCAACCTCTATCCTGGTGTAAGTTCCAGCAGGGGCACCAATTTCGCGGGCTCTTATTTCATCTCCAACTCTTATCTTACCACCAATTATTGAGCCTCGTTGTTTCCCTTCTAACAATATAGATTTACCTGCATCAACCTGGCTATGCATAATCTCCTGGGTAACTTGAATCGTTCCTTTAGCCTCGACTTTTGCATTTTCAATGTATTTAGCAAAGATATGTTGTCCGGCAAATAATCTTGCCTCTCCTTTACCTTTTACCCCTTCACCAATAGCAATACTTCCTCCCGCAGAGAGGAAACACTTGCCAACGGCATTTTTAATTTGTATATCGCCGGTTGCCTCTACCTCAAAATCATCCTCGACACTACCTTGAATAAGTACTGTACCTAAGAAATATATATTTCCTGTTTGAAGGTTCACATCCCCTTTAATTTCAAGGGTATCCTCAACATTTACCTTATCTGCGACTAAAAGCACCTGACCATTTAGAGTGGCAATTAGTTCTGTTCCCCCGATGGAAATCTCTGTATTTCTGCCGACAGGTAGACGAACATCAGGACCTGAAAGTGCGGGTATTTCTAAACCATTAATCAACTTACCCGGTATACCTTTTCCTGGAGGTCTCTTGACTACCAAAACCTGTCCTGCCCGAACATTCTCAATAAGATTTAATCTTTTAAAATCCACCCGACCATACTCATCCTCGACTAATTCTACCTTAGACCTATCGACTCTAAATTTGTATTCTAATTTTGCCTCTTCCCCTGGAGTAGGAAGGATAGCCTCAGCCACTAAAACAGGTTTATTTGTTTGTTTGAATACTGCCCTGGCCACAGCCCGCTCATCAATACCTGCCACAACCTCCTTTTCTCGTAAGGCGTTCATGGCATCTTCAAAACTTGCCGGAAGTCCACCATGTTTAGGTGGTATAACAAACATAACCGCCTTTGAATAATCTGGTGCTACCTCTATTTCAATCTTACCATCTAATTCCAGGACCCTTTGTCTTGAACCTATTAATAATGGTATTCCTTTGTGAGCGGAATGTTCCACTACCTTTTTAAGCAGTTCCTGGTTAATATCCAGAAAGCCTTTCTTTTTAATATAATTTTGCACATTTTCCAGTGTTATGGCTTTACCTGTCCCCTGGGGAGGAAATATAGATAGATATAAGCCTTTATCTGTGTTAAAGAATTCAAAGACACCATCTTTGTTCTCTATCTTTAAACGGGAGATTTCATCTTCTATCTTTTTTTTCCATTCTTCTTCCCATGGTCCCTTAATCCCTAATGGAAAGACCCTGATTAAAGAGCGGCTTGCCTCGTTAAGATTATCCTCAATTATACCCATTTGACAATCCAATTTATTAGGAGCTAAATTTAAAAGTTCTGCCCCTATTTCTTTAGCCTCTGATAAAGAATTGGCTTTAACAACTACCGATAGCGGCATTCCATCTGAATAAATCTGATCTGTCGATGATTTCCCTTTTATTTTTTCAATTTCAACCTTATTCCCTGTCCAGGTTATATTTCCAAAGTTAGTTGCGTAAATCTTTAATCCATCTGGGGATACTGCCGTATTTTCTCCCGCAATAATTTCAATATCCTGCCCTTTCTGGGGAATAATTGTTTCTCCTGTAACTGTAATGCCGACAATACCATTCCCCGGAGGGACTTTTACGCTTAAAATTTGCCCTGGAATTATCTCTATGGCAGGACCTTCATCTTCTATGCCAAATTGGTATAAAAGGTATGCTGATTCACCTTTAATGGGTAATATTCCACTGGCGATAAGTATTTTACTATTAAATTGCCTGTCTTTTATTGTCCGTTGGACAATGTCTATATCTATCTCTAAAACACCTTCATTTTTCAAAGATAATATTATCTCATCCGCATCAATTGCTTTTCCATCAACCGGCGGGAAGATAGTCAGATAAGCCTTTGTCTTCTCCTCATTAAACTCAAGTAAGGCAAATTGTTCCTGACCATCTGTTAAGATTTTGGTATTTTCTGAATTAGCTAAAAATTTCATCATCATTTTTTCACTGTTTAAAGTATAACATACTTTTATTGGAATTTCAATCTTTATTTCCTGGTGGGTGCGTGTAAATTAAGGTTAAGGAGTAACATCCTTCTATATTTTTCAAGATATGCAAGAAAGGAGAAAGAGGGAAAAACAGATTGTAGAAACTCGGATTTTTCTTTTGATGAATTTTTCTGCCAATCATTGAGTGATTACAGCAGATAGCAAAATAACTCTCCCTTTTTATTTCTTTTCTTCAATCGCCTTTAAGACATTAAGCAAACCCTTTATAGTTCCACTCAAGACATTCACTAATCCGGCTAAAGGAGCTTGAATTCCACCTATAAACTGGGTTAATAGTATTTCTTTTGAGGGTAATTTAGATATTTGAGTTAATTCTTCTGCATTAAAAACCCTTCCCTGAATAATTCCTGCCTTAATCTCAAGTTTTTTATACTCCTTGATAAAATTCATTAGAATTTTAACCGGGACCGTAGGGTCATCCAATCCAAAGGCAATAGCGGTAGGCCCCTGAAGATACTGATGTAAGGTTTTAAGGTCACTTTCGTTAACCGCTCTAAACATCAGGTTGTTTTTTGTGATTTTATAGTCAATATTGGCGGCTTTTAGTTGGCGTCTTAGGTCGGTCATCTCCTTAACGGTCAATCCTCTAAAATCCGTAAGTATAGCACTGGATATTTGAGTTAATTTCTCCTTTAGTTCATTAACCTGTTTTTCCTTTTTAATAATAGCTGGGCGCATTTTTACTCCTTTTTACTGTGATGTCTAAAATCATCACTCCTCGGTTAAAGTCTTGATTACCTTCAAGTCAATCCTTATACCAGGTCCCATAGTCGTAGACAGGGCAATACTTTTGATGTATTGTCCTTTGACTGTGGCTGGTTTTGCCTTCAAAATAGCAAGGATAACATCTTTCAAGTTATCATATAGTTTGTCATTTGAAAAAGAGACCTTGCCAATAGCCGCGTGAACGATACCAAAGGAATCACATCTAAATTCAATCTTTCCTTTTTTGATTTCCTTGATGGTTTTGCCGACATCAAAGGTTACCGTTCCTGCCTTTGGATTAGGCATAAGTCCTCGTGGACCAAGCAATTTACCCAGTTGGCCAACAGCACTCATTATGTCCGGGGTAGCGATAGCGACATCAAAGTCCAAAAAGCCTTTTTTTACCTCTTCTATCAGATCTTCCCCACCAACTACATCAGCCCCATTCTCTTGTGCCTCTTTTACCTTTTCTCCTTTAGCAAAGACAGCAATCCGCACAGATTTACCTGTTCCATGTGTCAACGCTACGGTAGAACGGACTTGTTGGTCAGCATGTTTTGGATTTACACCTAAGCGGACAGCTATTTCCACCGACTCATCAAACCTGGCACAAGCGGTTTGTTTAACAAGTTCAATAGCCTCATTCAAATCATATAATTTTTGTTTATCTACCAATTTACTTTTTTCTAAGAATTTTTTACCATGTGCTGGCATTTTTAATCATCCTTCCCCTTCCTCTATTTTGGATTTTGGATTGAGGAATCTTATATCCAAAATCCAAAATAGTATTACACTATTTCAATACCCATGCTTTTAGCTGTTCCCATAATTTGACGGGTAGCGGCAGAAACATCATAGGCATTTAAATCCTTTAATTTCACCCTGGCAATTTCTGTTATCTTATCCATCGTAAGTTTGGCTACCTTTTCCTTATTGGGGACACCAGAGCCTTTTTCTATATTAGCGGCTTTAAGTAAAAGGACAGCGGCAGGAGGTGTTTTCAAGACAAAGGAAAATGTCCTGTCCTCATAAACAGACAAAACTACCGGGATAATAATACCTTCCTGATTGGCTGTTTGGGCATTAAACGCCTTACAAAACTCCATAATATTAACCCCTGCTTGTCCTAATGCAGGTCCTACCGGTGGAGCCGGGTTAGCCCTTCCACCTGGTATCTGTAATTTAATCTCTTTGACAACCTTTTTCTTTTTGGCCATGTTATAACTTCTCCACTTGATAAACTTCTAATTCTACAGGTGTTATTCGACCTAAAATATTCATCATTACCTTTAATTTTCCTTGTTTTGGATCTATTTCTCCCACCGTACCGATAAAATTAGTAAAAGGTCCCTGGATAACCCTTATAGGCTCATTCTTTTCAAATTTCAAAGAAGGTTTTAATCTGGATACCCCTGAGACTGGTACCTGAAGAATATCTTTAACCTCTGCTTCATCTAATGGAATTGGTTTGTTTTTATCTCCAACAAATTTAAATACACCCGGTGTATGTTTGACTATATGCCATGTTTCATCAGACATCTCCATTTCTATCAAAACATATCCGGGAAAGAACTTTTTTGAAACCTTTTTTTTCTTTCCACCGTGTATCTCAGTCACTTCCTCAGATGGAATGACAATTTGGGAGATTTTATCTGTTAATCCCATTCCTTGAAGTCTTTGTTCAAGATTTGTTTTTACCTTATTCTCATATCCTGAATAAGTATGAATAATATACCACTTTTTACCCACTTTGCCTCCGTAAGCATTTAGGTATCAACGATTATGGGTTGTAGAAAACGATACTTCTTACCTCCTCTCTAATTCTTGTCTGATACCTGCTACCTTACTTACCTCCTGCCAACAAGTTGATTAATCAAGGTAATCGATATGGCGTCGATGATATAAATGTATAAGGTTATAATTAATACACAGACAATGACTACAGCGGTAGAGCCCATAATCATTTTGCGGTCAGGCCATGAAACCTTTCCTTGTTTAGGAGTGACCTCATTCCAAACCTCATTAAGGAATTTTTTTATTTTAAAGAATAATTCTTTTATCTTCTCTTTTAAGTCTTTCAAGATTTTTCCCTTTACCAGTAATTAAATTGTCTCTCTGTTCGTTGTTCTCTGGCAGGTCCGACAGGACTTGAACCTGTAGCCCTCGGTTTTGGAGACCGATGCTCTGCCAATTGAGCTACGGACCTATAGAAAATAATTTCGGATGCCCATTGTGCATTTTGGTCCAAATCTTTAATTCACACAATCTTTTACTTTGTCTCTTTATGGAGATTATGTTTTCTACAGGTTGAACAGTATTTTTTCAACTCAAGTTTTTCTTGTTTCTTCTTCTTATTTCTGGTTGTAGAGTAATTTCGATTTTTACATTCTGAACAGGCAAGAGTAATTATTTCTCTTGGCATTTAAAAATCTCCTTTAAAAAAGTCTTTCCTTAATAATAAGTTTTATTCTGACCTATTATTAATGGAAAGTATCACAAAAATATAATTATACTATTAATTTAATTTTTTGTCAAGAAAAAAATTAAATTTTAGGTAATTGCTCAGTGAACGGTGGAAAGTAACCACAAGAACGGATATTGGAAGCCTCAACGAGTTCGAGGATATTGTGCTCCCCCCTTGTCCCTGTCCGAAACTGTCTAAAACAAAGAACAGATTTCTCCACCACTCACTGAGCGGTTACAATTTTAGGTAATGGGTCAGTGAATTGGGGGAATTTCTATAGGAAATTTCCACCAATTACTGAACGATTACAATTTTTCTTAAAATGATTTGGGTGTGACTATTCAGATTGCAAGTATCTCCCCCATTGCTTTTAAAATTGAATGGAAAGGTAGCCTTTAAGACTGGCTTTGAGAAAAGGTGATTATTTCCTTCTTTGGGCCTCGCGCAATTTTTCTTTTATTGGTTTTTGAGCGGTAGGAAAATAAACATCACTTCCCATATAACTTGGGTCTAATTCTTGAATTAATTTCCACTGGGCAATAGCTTCATTAAATTCAGCCTTTTTATAGTATACATCGGCTAAATTATCATGAAAAAAAGCAACTACTGGCTCAAGGTCAATTGCCTTTCTGTACGCTACAATAGCCTCATCCCACCGACCTAAATAATAATAGGCTAACCCTAAATTATTATAGGCATTAGAGGCTGATGGTTCTAAGGCAATTACATCTTGATATTTAACAATCGAACGTTCTAATAAATCCAAACTATCCGTATTTCGATTAACCGTTAGACAATAAAATGCTCGATTAAGCAAGGTATTTCCTAACATAAAGTAGACATAAGGGGTGCTCAATCCAAATTCGATTGTTTGCTGATAATCAATGACAGAGCGCCAATTATAGTCGTTTGGGTCACGATAATCACCAGCCGCAAAAAAGGCATTCCCTCGCCAATAATAGAAAAGTGGATTATTGCTTTGCAACCTTATGGCCGTATCAAAGGCACTGACCGCTAAAGAAATCTCCTCTTTTTCTAAATAAGCCTGTCCTAAATAAAACGAGACATACGGCTCATCTCCATTAAATTCCTTTGCCTGTTTTAAATAGGTAATAGCCTTATCAACGCTTTTTATTTTGATATAAACTTGTCCCAGTTTAAAATTGGCATCAAAATTTTTGGAATTTAACTCTATTACCTTAAGATATGATTTTTCAGCCTCTGTCCAATTTTCCCCTTCGAAATAAATATCTCCTAACAATAAATGAGCCTCTAAATAGGCAGGTTTAATCCCAATAGCATATCTAAGTTCGTCAATAGCCTGGGCAGAAAGTTTCTGCTTATGCAAACTTTTAGCCAGGAAGAAATGGTATTCTTCATTAACAGGGTTTAACTCTATCGCCTTACGAAATTCCTTCGCCGCTCCCTCAAAATTACTCTTGAAGTATAATTTATAACCTGCCTTAAAACTATCCTTTGCCTTTTCAAGTGGTTGAGCCTCAATCATTCCCGGCACTATCAACATAAACACCATTGACTCTAAAAGAAGAATTTTTATTCTCTTCATTATCTTCCTCCTTTTCCCCAACTTTTATTTTTTAAACTTCTTTTGCATACAATTAATGGATATTATACATCTTTTTGTTAATTTTGTCAAGATATTTTTTAAAAATTCAGTTCTGAAGAGTAAATTTTCAGGGTTCTTCTTTTTAAGGTAGGATTCGGGGACAAGATGGTATGTTAATTTAAAAAGGGTAGGCTTCGCCTGTGT
>SBAY01000351.1 GCA_005239945.1 Nitrospira sp. | reverse complement strand
TTTTATCATTAAAAGGTAACTCCTATAAAACAATGGGTATTTATAAAGAAGAAGATATTGTGACTTCAGATTTAATCAAAGGGCTAAAGTTTAGTGTTCAAGAGATATTTTAAAAAGGAGATGATTCTTATGAGACAGACGGCTGTAAAAGAAGAGGAAGTGTTCACCTATCAAGATTATATTCATTTTCCTGATAATGGAAAGCGGTATCAAATAATACATGGGGAGGTTTATATGACACCAGCACCAGTTCCATATCATCAAAGGATTATTATAAAACTTAGCGAGATTCTTGATGAATTTGTTGTTAAAAATAATTTAGGAGTAGTATTTATAGCTCCTTGCGATATTCTATTATCAGATGAGGATATCGTTCAACCTGATATTTTCTTTATTTCTAATGAGAATCTGGATATAATTAAAGAGAAGTATATTGAAGGAGTACCAGACTTAGCTGTAGAAATTATCTCCCCTTATACCCAAAAATTAGATAAGATATTTAAAAAGAAACTTTATGAGACCTACAGGGTTAAAGAATACTGGATAGTAGAGCCGGATAAAAAGACCATGGAGATATTTTCTCATACAGGTAGAATCTATGATTTTAGAGGTATTTATGAAGCGGGAGATATGGTTGCCTCAGATTTAATCAAAGGACTAAAATTTAATTTAAGCGAGATATTTTAAATAAGAGGAAATCTATTTATGTCTTTAAAAATAGTTTGCATTGGTGGTGGTACGGGGCTGCCTGTATTACTTAGAGGATTTAAAAGATATGTTCATAATAACTCAGATAAATCTGATATTATAAACCTATCTAACTTAACAGCAATTGTATCAGTATCAGATAGTGGTGGTAGTTCTGGACGGTTGATAAATGAATATGACATTTTACCTCCAGGAGATATAAGAAATTGTTTGTTTGCATTAGCAGATGAAGATATTGAACCATTAATGTCTAAATTTTTTAATTATAGATTCCATACCGAGGAAGATAAGCTATTAGCCGGTCACAGTGTAGGGAATTTACTTCTTATTGCTTTATATCAGATTAATCAAGGTAATTTAAGAAAAGCGATTTTGGATATTTCTAATGTATTATCTATAAAAGGGACTATACTTTTTCCTACTTTAGAACGGACTATTCTTTGTGCAAGATTAGCAGATGGTTCAATTATTCAAGAAGAAGCTAATATTCCAAAGAGGAGGAATCTTCAACCAATTGAGTCAGTTTTTTTATCTCATCGAGATTCAGGCAACATTACTAATCATAATGAGGTACAACCTATGGAAGAGGCTATAGAGGCAATAGAACAGGCGGATGTTATCATCCTTGGACCGGGTAGCCTTTATACGAGTATAATCCCTAATCTGTTAGTAAAAGGAATCTCAACCGCAATAAGAAACTCAAAAGCCCCTAAAATTTATATCTGTAATATTATGACAGAACCCGGAGAGACAGACGATTATTCCGTATCAGCTCATGTAGAAGCTATTAGAAAGCATGGAAATTTTGAGATAGATTTTCTTATTGCTAATAAGGCCGAAATAAGTGAGGAATTCCTGAACCAATACGCTGCTGAAAGATTAATTAGAGAATATGAAATTGTCAAACAATCCCTTGAAGATGCAATTAAGGATGCTCAAAAAGGTGAAATAGGTGCAAGGTTTCTCATTGATAAGGTGGATGAACAATCGAAAAAACTGAGCTACCTTTCAGATGAAATCAGAAGGATTAGTAATAAAGATGTCCAGGTGATATTTAATCATCAAAAGGAAAACCTTGGTAAACATACTCAACTAATTGAAATAGAAGCAGTACAAGAAGTTGAGATTGAAGAAGATATTAGAAAAAAGAAGGTCATTCGCCATGACCCGGATAAACTTGTTGAAGCATTGATTAAAGTGATTAGAAAAGAGTGAGGATGAAGAAAATGAAAATATTTGAGATTATATTTGAGATTATAGGGAAAAATTTGTGGGAATGGATTAAAAATGGTTGGAGAAAAAAGAATGAGGGTGATAATTCAAAGGGTTTTAAGATGAAAGATAAAATTACAGTCATTACTGCAAATGCTGCTGGTGGGGCAAGAGAAGAAAATGCTAATCCCCAATTTCTTGGTCAGATAATCGCTAAGGAAAAACCAGATATTGTAGGAATACAGGAAGCTGTTGTCTGTTGGGATGGAAATAATAAAATAGTAGATAGTATTGAGATGTTGAATAAAGAGATGGATACTCCTTATCAATGCTTTTTTAGTCCAACACTCGATAGCCAGATACACTCACATCCAGGTAAATGGAGCAGTAGCCGTTTTAAAAACTTCTCCCATAGCCAGGAAGGAGATGGATTCCTTATTTCTAAAAAATATCAGATTATGGATTTCTGGTCAGATAGACCAGGTCAGCCTATAGCTATTACTATTACCACCCCTTCACTTTTTCTTGGCAATCGGGATACTGGGCCGCGACAGATTATTATTGCCAGGCTTAAGGATAATCAGCAAAAATATGAGTTCTACTTTGCTATTACTCATCTTACTACTCTAAAGATGGAGAAAAGAGGTAATGTAGAAGAAGGTAATTCTAAAATAACCAGGCAGGCATCAAAAAATAGACGCAAGCAAATTGAACATATTCTTTATATCATGGGGCAACTGCCAACTGAGGCTCCAATTATTTTAGTCGGTGATTTCAATGCTACGCTTAATTCACCAGAGATGAAAATTTTGCAAAAAAAGTTTTTCTCAGTTACAAAACTTCAATCTAAAATGGGTGAATTTACTCATATTCGACACAAGATATTCATTGACCATATTTTCTTCTTTCCAAAGCGATGCTTAGATAAAGATACCTGTTATCTTCTTGACCCCAAGAATGCAAGTGACCATAAGCCTGTAGTGGCTAAATTGGAGATTAAGTTTTAGAAAGGAAGGTTATTATGCAAGAATTAATTAAAGAAGGATTTAATTCACTTCAGGTTGAATCCAAATATAAAAAAGAGGCACTTGAAAATATTGAACGCTGGTTGACCGATAAACAATTTACAGATTACAAACCTCAAATTGTTGATTTAATTGATAAAAAGAAGTGGGATCTCTTATTGGACAGTTTCTATCAGGTTATTCTTTTTGGTACAGGCGGGCGACGAGGACCAGTAGGAATTGGAACTAACAGGATAAATCCGTACACCCTGGCTACTTCTGTTCAGGGATATGTGGACTATTTAAGGAAGAAATATAACCAGGACTCCTTGAAGATAGTGATTGCTTACGATGTCAGGGTATTTAACGATTCAAGAGGAATATATAATAAGGCTCTTCCCAATCCTGTGCTGGGCATTACTTCTAAAGATTTAGCTTATATGTCCGCATGTATTTGTGCCGGAAACGGGGTGGTTGCTTTTATTGAGCCGAATTCATATATTTCTACCCCGGAACTATCCTTCTTTATAAGAGAACTTAAGGCAGATGGGGGATTGAATATAAGTGCCTCCCATAATCCTCCTGATGACAATGGCAGTAAATTTTATGATAATCGCGGAGGACAACCAATACCTCCGGAAGATGAAGATATAGCTAATATGGTCAATGAAATTCTGGAGGTAAAGAGTATTGACTTTGAAGAAGGGGTTAAAAAAGGGTTAATTAGATTCATTTCTCCAGAACTACGAAGAAGATATATTGACACCATTCTTAACCTGTCCTTAAAAAAAGATGCCCGAGGAGCTAAGGTAGTCTTTACCCCATTACATGGGACAGGGCTATTTACAGTAGGAGAGGTTTTGAAAAGTGCAGGCTTTGAATTAATTAATATTGAGCCCCAATGTAGTCTGGATGGCAACTTTCCCAATGTTAAATATAGAATACCTAATCCAGAGGTGCCCGAATCAATGGGCATGGCTGTTGAGAAGGCAAAGGAAGTAAAGGCTGATATTGTTATCTCTACGGACCCGGATGCAGATAGAATTGGTGTAATGATACCCGATAAGGCTAACAATTGGACATTTTTAACCGGTAATGAAATTGCCGTGCTTATCACCCATTATGTGTTAAATACCCGCAAACAACAAGGGAATTTGCCTGAAAATCCTATTTTAGTAAAAACTGAAGTTACCACCGAACTTATTTCTGCCATAGGAAAACATTTTGGAGCAAGAACTATTGGCAACCTTTTGGTGGGAATTAAATACATCGCTGATGTCCTGCATCAGCTAGAGACAAAAGGAGAATTTAGGCATATAAAAGGAGTGGTAGAGGATTTTATAATGGGAGCAGAGGAAAGTCATGGAATTTTACTCACTTCCAAAATTCGTGATAAAGATGCTGCCAGCGCTGCCCTTATTTTAGCAGAAATGACTGTCTACCTTAAATCCCAGGGTAAACTACTTTATGATTATCTAAATGAGATATATAAGGAATATGGCTATTACAAAACATATTTAATTACCACAGTAATGCAGGGAGCGGTCGGAATAGAAAGGATGACCACTATTCAAGAACAATTGCGTAAAAATCCACCTAAAGAAATAGGAGGAATCGAAATAATAGAGGTTATTGACCATTGGAATGAAGAAGGCGTATTCGGCCCGTTTAAATCCGAAACCGATAAAGCGGGACGAAATTTTCTTATATTTAAACTTAAAAATGGGACTAAAATTGCAATTCGACCTTCAGGAACCGAGCCAAAGAATAAAATTTATATCGAGATGAAATCAGAACCTTTAGGCTTAGAAGCAAGGGATGAAGATTTGGTTGAAGTTAAACAAAAACTTGACAAAATAGTTATGAAAATAGGTGATGACCTTACCTCTAAGATGTTGAAAATTATAGGGGTTGAATTACCTGAATATGCCTTACGGTTATCCGGGTTAATATCATTAGAGAATAAAATAGATTTTGGAGAAAGATTTCTCCCTGAATTCAAAGAGCAAACTCAATTAGTTCTGGCCGGTAAAAAGACTGAAAAAGAGGTAAAAGACTGGATAAATAAAAGATTGAGTGGCTATGGGAAAGACCCGCAGGGATTAGTCGCCAATGGGTTTAAAAAATATATCGATGATTCGATTAAAGATTTAAAAGACAATTCTGAATATAAGATTTTAAAAAAACAGGAAGAAATATTTTTTGAAGATGAAGGAAGGAGATAATGAGTTTGATAAATAATAAAAAAATCAAAAATTACCTCCCAAAGGATAAAGATATATTATTTGTCTATCTATATGGCTCTTATGCTACCCAAACGGTACTTCCTGATAGTGATATCGATATTGCAGTTTATTTAAAAGAAGGAAATATGGATTACTATTTGAAAAAAGATGAGGAATTATTAGGTAGTATCCCAAATGATAATATTGATATAAGAATACTTAACACGATGCCTTTGACACTTAAATTTAAAGTAATAAAAGAAGGTAAGATTATCTTTTCGCAGGATGAACAAAAACGAGTAGATTTTGAAACTGAGATAATGGATAATTACTTTGAATTAAAGCCTTATCTTGATGAATATGATGAATTATTCAGAAAGAGGATATCCCATGGATGAGAATAAAAAACAATATATTAGAAAAGATAGAATAGAGGAATATATGAAAAATATTGAGCGTCAACTCGATGACCTGGTTCCATATCAATCTAATGACAAGGAATTTTTCTTAGATAAGAATAACACAAAAGAGATTAAGGTGATAAAGTTCTCACTTGCTTGTGCTATACAGGATATATGTAGAATTTCCTCCCATATTACCAGTGCATTAAATTTATGGAAGGTAAGAGATAGTCTATCAGAGGCAATAATAGCCTTAGGGGATGCAAATATAATTTCAAAGAAATTTGCTGATGAAATAAAATGGCTTCCTGCATTTAGAAATAGAATAATTCATGATTATCTGCCGAATGAATTTGATGCTGAAAGACTATATAATACCTTACAAAATTTAGATATATTTAGAAAATTTTGTAAATATATTCAAGAATGGATAGAGAAAGATATAGAATGTATGTAATCGCTGTTGACCTTGGTGGAACAAATTTAAGGGTTGCCCTGGTTGACAAAAGTGGCAAAATAATTGAAAAGAGGGATACACCAACAAGGGTTGTTGGAGGAGAGAAAATCGTCATCCAGCAGATGATAGACCTTATCCGGGATGTGCTTAAAAAGAGCCAAGTGGATGTCCAACAGATTATGGGGATAGGTATTGGTTGTCCGGGCCCACTCGATACAAAAACCGGTGTGATTATCGATACGCCTAACCTTGGCTGGAGGAATGTAGCCTTGAAAGAGACAATCGAGCAAGAATTCCAGATGTCTGTTTGTGTGGATAACGATGGCAATTTAGCTGCATTGGGCGAAAGCTGGCTTGGTGCGGGTAGAGGGGTGGAGCATCTTGTTTGTTTAACATTAGGCACCGGCATTGGCGGTGGCATTATCATCAACGGTGAAATCCTTCATGGGGCAAGGGATGCCGCAGGAGAGTTGGGGCATATCATTGTTGAACCGAATGGACTTAGGTGTGGCTGTGGCAATTACGGCTGTATGGAGGCTTATGCCTCTGGTCCAGGAATTACAAAACGCACCATATTTTCAATAAAAGAAGGAATAACCACCGTCATCACTGAATTGGTGCAAAACCAATTAGAAAAAATTACGCCGTTGGTAGTTTATCAAGCCGCCATAAAAGGGGATGAATTAGCCAATTATATCCTGAGCGAAACAGGCAGGTATCTTGGAATTGGAATTGTCAGTATAGTTAATGTGTTGGACCCTCAATTAGTAATTATTGGTGGCAGGGTTGCCCAAATGGGGGAACTTTTATTAAACCATATAAAAGATGAAATAACAAAAAGGGCTTTTTTAGAGCCTTGTAGACGAATTGCCATTGTTCCGGCAGAGTTAGGTGATGATGCTGGGATAATTGGTGCCGCCAAAATGATTCAAAACTTAATTTACCACAGAGGCACAGAGAAATAAAATATAATTACGAAATTCTGAAGGAACAAAAGACAGAAAAAGTAAATATTTTTTCGTGCTTTCGTGGTGAACAAAAAAGGAGGAGAAAGAAGATGCAAGGAGCAGGTGATTATCTAAATCAAGCCGAAGAAGATTTGAATATTGCTAAGGTGAAGGTGAAAACCAAGGAGTATGAATGGGTTATAACTCGGGCTCAGCTTTGTATTACTAATGCTTTCAAGGCATTAATCGAATATAAAGGGGTGCGACACCGAAGTAATACCATTCCCGGGTTGTTAAATGAACTTGCGGCTACATGTGATATTCCAACTGAGGTTTGCCAGGCAGTAAATGCCGTATCTAACAAAACACCAATGCCCAGTGAACGCATCTGCAGATTTATTATCTTACAGGCAGAAATGGTTTTAGGCTGGGTATCAAGTACGATGGGATACTCAAATCAGGATATGGGAGGATTTAGAATTTAGAATTGGGAATTGGGAATTTTCGATTTTGGATTTTCGATTTTGGATTGGAAGAAAATCTCCAATTCCTTAATCCTCAATCCAAAATCCGCAATCGAAAATCCAAAATTACCCAAATCCAAAATCAAGGAGATAAGGAAGTTAGGAAATTAAAAATTAAGGAATTAGAAAATAATTCTCAATTTTTAATTTTTAATTCATAATTTTTAATTATACGAGGAGGATAATATGTCTAAGGTATTAGTTGTCTATTCTTCAAAAAGTGGTAATACCAGGAAGTTAGCCGAGGCAGTAACTTCAGGGGTAAAAGAGGTTGCTGGAGTAGAATGTGAGCTCAAGGGTGTCAGTGAGGTTTCAAATGCGGATTTAGTTGCCGCAGATGGGATTATTATTGGCTCACCGGTATATTTTGGAAGTATGTCCGCAGAGGTAAAGGAGATGTTTGATAAAAGTGTGGTCATAAGAAGGAAGTTAGAAGGTAAAATAGGAGCGGCATTTGCTACCTCAGGACATCACACCGGTGGCAAAGAAACCACCATTTTCTCCATCCTTCAAGCAATGCTTATTCATGGAATGCTTATCGTCGGCGACCCAATTAGTGCCGGTGGGCATTACGGTGTGGCAAGTGTCGGTAGCCCGGATACTGATGGGATAAACTCCGGCAAGGCATTAGGGAAAAGGGTAGCCGAAATTGCTAAAAGGCTATTTTCTTAAAGGGTTAATTACCAATACCCCAATAAGGAGGAAGTTTTTATGAATCCAACAACTGTAACTACAATCATAAATCCATTGGTAAAAATAGGGATATTTAAAAATGTAGAGGATGCCGCGGAGAAGTTAGTAGAAGATTATATCTATCGACAGATAGATTATTATCATAGTATTGTTAGAAAAATGGAACGCAAATATGGAATGGATTTTGCAAGATTTACAGATTATATAAAAGAACGGGCAAAAAACATACAATCCTCTAATCTATCTCCTCATCAGAAAAAAACTACAAGTCAAGCAATTATGATTGAGGAAGATGATTGGATGGATTGGAAAGTTGCTTACGAAATGCTGAATAGTTGGTTAGGACTTAAAAACAATAGGATTTAAAACCATGATTTCTATGATTTCACTCCTTAGCAGTATAATGACACTAATAGAATCTTCCCCACTCTGTCTGGAGACAAAGGTAGTAGAGACACGCGAATTCTCTCAAAAACAGTTTTTCTTTAAAATAAGGGTAAGTTTGAAAGAGGAAACATATCTCCAAATTCGAATATATCACAATAAGGGGCATTTTGATTATTCGTACCAATTCTTTAGTAATATTCCTGTGATGCGATGGGATAATAAGGAAGATTTCCCGGAGTTGCTTAATTTCCCACATCATTACCACGCTGAAAATGGAATAATTGAGCCGTCTGAATTAATAGGAGAACCAATCAGAGATGTACAGACAGTACTAATGAAATTAGAGGCATTTATGAATTTAAAGAATAGTTCTTAGTCCCTAGCCAGTAAAATTCTTGCACAAAAAGTAAGAAAATCTAAAGGGATTAGCAGGCAGAAGGGGAAGAGGGTTTAAATATATATTCTGGCTTGATGAGGAGAGGAATTGGAGAAAAAGATGAATCCTGATTTAACGGTAGATATTGCCGGGTTAAAGATGAAAAATCCGGTGATGGTTGCCTCGGGCACCTTCGGATATGGCCAGGAGTACGCTCAATTAATTGATTTAAACCTCCTGGGAGCAATTGTGACTAAAGGAATTACCTTAGCCCCACGATTAGGTAATCCCCCTCCCAGAATTGTAGAAACCCCTTGTGGAATGCTTAATGCCATTGGTTTAGAAAATGTTGGTGTTGAAAAATTCATCAAGGAAAAATTACCCTACCTGCGGCAATTCGATACCCTGGTGCTCGCCAATATTGCCGGAAAGACGGTTGAGGAATATGTTGAATTAGCCAGGAAATTAAATGGTCTGGTGGATGGTTTGGAGATTAATATTTCCTGCCCTAATGTGGCCAAAGGGGGATTGGAATTTGGGCAGGACCCTGCCTTAACCTATGAAGTGGTCAGCCAGGTCAGGCAGGTAACCAGACTCCCTTTAATCGCCAAATTATCACCCAATGTTACCGACATAAAAGTAATCGCTAAATCAGCCGTAGATGCGGGGATAGACGCCATTTCTTTAATCAACACCATCCTGGGCATGGCCATCGATGTTAATACGCGAAAACCTGTTTTAGCTAATGTTACCGGAGGATTGTCAGGCCCTGCCATTAAACCGATTGCCTTAAGAATGGTCGTGGAGGTAGCCAGGGTAGTAAAGGTACCTATCATTGGTCAGGGTGGAATTATGAATGCCCTGGATGCGGTAGAATTTATTATCGCTGGAGCTACTGCCGTTGCTGTTGGCACGGCAAATTTCGTTGACCCACAAACATCGTTAAAGATTATTGAAGGGATAGAAGATTATTTCATAAAAAATAATATTGGTAATATAGCACAATTACGAGGTACGCTTCAAGTATAATAAGTATTCAGCCCTCAGGTATCAGCAATCAGGTATTTGTGATTCAGACAGTCTATTGCCTGGACAATCTTTGTAAGTATTGGGGCTTTGCTATAGGAGGTTACCTATATGATAGATGAAAAAGATAAACACAGTATAATTGAAATTGCCGTTAAATACGGTATTAAAAAAGTGTACCTTTTTGGATCCGCCTTATATACCGATTATGAGAAGGTAAACGATATCGATATTGGTATTATTGGTATTAAATCTGGCTCTTACTTTAATTTTGTTGTTGATGTTTCTGATCGGGTTTCAAAAAGTATCGATGTTATTGATATGGAATTTAATCCAAAATTTGCCCATTTTATAGAAAAGGAAGGGACTATAATCTATGGTTGAAAATCTAAGAGACAAAATAAACTACGATGTTGAAAATATCGAGGAAACAATCACAGAATTAAATAAGGCATTATCACGCCCAACCATTGAAAACATTGAATTGGCAGCCATTTCAACTTATATACACAACATTTATAAAGGCATAGAAAATATTCTGGCCATTATACTGAAACACAGAAATATTGTAATTGTCAAAAGTGATTCCTGGCATAAAAACATTGTCAATAAAGCCCTCGAAATTAAAATCATTTCTAATGAATTATCTTTAGAATTGAAAAAATATCTTAGTTTCAGACATTATTTTGTACACGGTTACAGTGTAAAACTAAGACAGGAAGATTTGCTCCACCTTGCAAAAAATATTGAATCTGTCTGGAATAACTTTAAACAAACCACAGTTAACTTAGGAGATTTTTAATTTATGGGTTGTTCTCTATAAAGTTGCCCTATAGAAAGGAAAGGAAAGTTATGCAACTAACCCCAAAAGAACGCTTGATTGTTGCCTTAGATGTGGATAACTTGAAAGAGGCAACAAGATTAGTTCACCAATTAATAGATTATGTCGGTATTTTTAAGGTTGGGGCACAGTTATTTACCTCTGCCGGCCCTGGGGCGATTAAAATGATTCAAGACAAAGGCGGTAAGGTATTTTTGGACCTTAAATATCACGATATCCCCAATACAGTGGCTTCTGCGACAAAAATCGTAGCGAAACTGGGCGTTTTTATGTTCACTGTTCATACCTTAGGTGGCAAAGAGATGATGAAGGCTGTAGTCGAAACAATGGCTACCTTCCAACCCAAACCATTAGTCATAGGGGTAAGTATCCTCACCAGTTTCAATCAGGAAAGGCTTAAGGAGATTGGGGTGAACAGGGATTTAAGGGATGAGGTTATTGCCCTGGCTAAGTTAGCCAAAGCCGCCGGGATTGACGGCGTAGTTGCCTCAACCTATGAAATCAAGGAAATCAAAAACCAATGCGATTCGGATTTTATCACCGTTACCCCTGGGATTAGACCGGCAGGGACGAGTCCGAATGACCAAAAAAGGGTTGCCACAGCCAAAGAGGCTATTGGTGAGAGTGCGGATTTTATAGTTGTGGGAAGACCGATAATTGCCGCAGAAAATCCAGTAAAGGTAGCTGAACAAATTATAGAGGAAATATCAGGGG
>SBAY01000358.1 GCA_005239945.1 Nitrospira sp. | reverse complement strand
CCACATACAAGGTATGTCCTCTGGAAGGTATTTTACCCTTCAGAGGAGAGGGTTAGATATACCTTGGAGTGGGTAAGGCGATAAACTTATGGTCAAATGAGGGGAGGAGGTTAAAAAGTAGATAACCTCTTTAATCATCGCGACTTATGAAAAATTTGCAGTGAAACTTTTGACAGAACCTGTGCCATAATAAGGAGGTAAAGATGACCAGGGATGATTTAGCCGTAATAGTAGCCGAAAAGATAAACCTGAATAAAAATGAGGCAAAACAGGTAGTTGATGCTATCCTAAGAAGTATTAGAGAAGGTTTGGTCAGGGATAGGAGATTAGAAATAAGGGGATTAGGTGTTTTTGAGGTAAGGGCCCGAGCACCCCGACAGGGTAGAATAATTTCTACCGGCGAGAAAGTATCTATTCCAGCTCATAAAATGCCTGTGTTTGTCCCGGGTAAGATATTGAAAAGGCTTGTGAATACATAAAATAGGGGCTAGGGATTAGGAATTGGGGAGAGAACTAAAAATCTAATTCCTAATCCCCAATCCCTGATTTCCAAATCAAGCGGCCGTAATTCAGTGGTAGAATGCAAGCTTCCCAAGCTTGACGTCGTGGGTTCGACTCCCATCGGCCGCTCCAATTTATAGTAACACAGGCATCCTGCGTGTGATTATTTTATTAGTGTTCATTCGTAAAATTCGTGTCATTCGTGGTAAAAGGATTAAATAATGGCTATTACCAAAAAAGAGGTTGAGCAGGTATGTTCATTAGCAAGATTAGAATTAAGTGATTCGGAAAAGGATGAATTTACCTGCCAGCTTGATTCTATTCTGGAGTATATGGCTAAAATTAATGAATTGGAAACAGCAAATATTCTGCCTACCTCTCATCCCATTCCGTTGACCAATGTCCTGCGGGAAGATAAAGTAAAAGAGTCATTGCCTGTAGAGGAAGTGTTGGCTAATGCCCCTGATGCGGGAAAAGGACATTTTCGTGTTCCAAAGATATTTTAGTAAGTGGATTGAGCGGATTAAACGGATAAAAACAGAAAGTAAATCCGTTTAATCCGCTCAATCCGCTTACTATAATAAAAAGGAGAGTAAATTGGAACTTGCAAAACTTACCTGTCATGAAATTCATAACTTACTTAAATCTAAGGAAATTACCTCACTGGAAGTTACCTCAGCGGTTATTAGTAGAATTGAGGCAGTAGAGCCGGATGTCCATGCCTACATTACGACTACCTTTGAGCAGGCATTGGAACAGGCAAAACTCGTGGATAAAGAGATTCTGCAAGGCAAGGAGTTATCTCCTTTAGCCGGTATTCCTATTGCTATCAAGGATAATATGTGCACCAAAGGTATAAGAACCACCTGCGGCTCGAAGATACTACATAATTTTATCCCACCTTATGATGCCTTTGTTATCCAGAGATTAAAAGAGGCAGGAGCAATCATCATTGGCAAGACGAATATGGATGAATTTGCCATGGGGTCTTCAACTGAGAACTCATATTTCGGCCCAACCCGGAATCCCTGGAATTTAGATACCGTGCCTGGAGGTTCAAGTGGCGGTTCTGCGGCGGCTGTAGCGGCAGATGAGGCGATTTTAGCCTTAGGCTCGGATACAGGTGGCTCGATAAGGCAACCAGCGGCTTTATGCGGCGTAGTAGGATTTAAACCTACTTACGGCAGGGTATCAAGATTTGGCTTGATTGCCTTTGCCTCTTCACTTGACCAAATTGGACCGATTACCAAAGATGTAACTGATTGTGCCTTGTTATCAAATGTTATCTGCGGATATGACCCACAGGATTCAACCTCTGTTAATTTACCTGTCCCTGATTTTACTAAATCTTTGGTTAATGATATTTCAGGATTCAGGATTGGTGTTCCCAAGGAGTATTTTATTGAAGGAATACATCCTGAGGTTAAGCAGGGTGTAGAAAAGGCTATTGGTATTCTGGAAGATTTAGGTGCAGTCAGGGTTGAGGTTTCCTTACCTCATACAGAATATTGCGTTGCGGTATATTATCTTATTGCCCCTGCGGAGGCAAGCTCTAATCTGGCCAGATATGACGGGGTTCAATATGGACTTAGAATCCCGGAAGAAGGATTAATTGATATGTATTGCCACACCAGAACTCAAGGGTTTGGCAATGAGGTTAAACGAAGGATTATGATTGGCACCTATGCCTTATCGGCCGGGTATTACGATGCCTATTATTTAAAGGCACAGAAGGTAAGAACCTTGATTAAGCAAGATTTTGAGGAGGCATTTAAAAGGTGTGATGTGTTGATTACCCCCACCTCGCCTACGCCTGCATTTAAGATTGGCTCAAAGACAAATGACCCACTTCAGATGTATTTATCAGATATACTTACTATTTCTGGTAATTTAGCAGGGATTCCAGGGGTATCTATTCAAAGTGGATGGACGCAAGATGGGTTACCAATTGGCTTACAGATTTTAGCCCCACTATTTGGCGAGGAAAGGTTATTACAGGTAGCCTACACCGTTGAGCAAAATACCGCTGAGCATTTAAAATACTTACCTGGTACTTCGCATTACACCTCACAACAATTATGATTTAACTTAGAAGAATGGACATGGCAAATGGTTATGGCTAAGGCATCTGCGGCATCATCAGGTTTGGGAATGGTTTTTAGGTTCAAAAATATCTTCACCATTTCTTGTATTTGTTTTTTATCTGCCCTACCAAAACCGGTCAGGGCCTGTTTTACCTGAAGCGGGGTATATTCCATAACCGGACAATTAGCCTCAACTGCGGCTAACATGATTACCCCCCTGACATGTCCAACTTGTAAGGCGGTCTTAACATTCTTGCAGAAGAATATTTCTTCAATTACCACTATATCAGGTTTGTAGGTCAGGATAAGTTGCTTTGTCTGTTGGGATATGGTCAGTAGGCGTGCACTTAAAGGAATGCCTGATTTAGTCAAAAGACATCCAAAGTTAATTAGTTCTAATTTCCTATTGTAACTTTTAATTACCCCATAGCCTGTTGTGGCTAATCCCGGGTCAATTCCTAAAACAATCATTATTTTCTAACCTTACTGCATCTCTTGCATTATTTCATCAGGGATATCAGCGTTAGAATAAACATTCTGGACATCCTCGTTTTCCTCTAAAGCCTCAATCAAATTTAACACAGTCCGAGCCGTGGAGGCGTCAACTTTAATATAATTTTGTGGAATCATCGAGATTTCAGTGAATTTTAATTTAAGACCCTTTTTAAGTATAGCCTCCTTAACGGTATCAAAATCTTGGGGTTGGGTAGTAATTTCATAAACATCACCTTCTAATTTAAGGTCTTCTGCCCCTACCTCCATAACTATCTCCAATAATTCATCTTCACCAATCTCATTTTTATCAATCGAGAGACAACCTTTTTTAGCAAACATCCAGGCAACACAGCCGGATTCACCCATATTTCCACCACCTCGGCTAAAAATTCTTCTCATTTCTGAGATGGTTCTGTTTTTATTATCGGTCATTGTCTCGACTAACATAGCTACCCCACCAGGCCCATAACCTTCATAGGTTATTTCTTCAACAATCATTCCCGGTAATTCGCCTGTTCCGCGTTGAATTGCCCGCTTAATATTATCTGCCGGCATATTACAGCCTTTAGCCTTATCTAAAACCATCCGCAGTCTAAAATTGGTTTCCGGGTTAGCCCCACCACCAGTTCTTACCGCCACAGTAATTTCTCGAGTTAGTTTAGAGAAAATTTTGCCTCGTTGAGCATCAATCGCCGCCTTTTTATGTTTAATACCCGCCCATTTTGAATGTCCTGACATTGTATCTTTACCTCCTCGTATAATTAAAAATTAAAAATTATGAATTAAAAATCATAAATTCTTTTCTCTTTCCTCAATTTTTAATTTTTAATTCATAATTTTTAATTACTTAACCTCCTTTTTTGTAATTGGGTCAGTCATTTTAGAAAAGCAACTAAAATCCCAAAACCAATCATAAAGAAATAGGGAGGAGAAGGAATATTTCCTGATTTCTCTTCCCTTTTCACTTACTTATAGCCTACCACCGTTAACCTTATATTGTAACCGTTCAGGTTGTTTAGGCTATAGGTTGTAGACTGTTAGCTATTGAGTATTGACCACCCAAAATCTTCTCATTTTCCATGTTTTTGAGTCGTAATCAAAACCGTGGTTATCAAATCCCTGAGTTT
>SBAY01000161.1 GCA_005239945.1 Nitrospira sp. | reverse complement strand
ATTACCGAAGAGCCGTGTGAGGGAAAACCTCAAGCACGGTTCTGTGAGGGGCATTAAGCAATTAAAAAAGGAGGTTGTTGAATATGTCTACTCGACAAAAAATTAGTATTTGGGTATTAGGCCTAGTCTGGTTTGGTATATCTCAAGCAGAGGCTGCAGGAACTATTAGAGGCACGATAAGTGGTAACCCCATTTCAAATGTTCAGGTTACCCTTTCAGGTGATGCCTCAGAGGTTACGACCACATCTAATGCAGGGACTTATGCCTTTACCGGTTTACCTGATGGGAACTACATAGTTACCCCAACTAAATTATGGTGCTCATTTACCCCAGGCTCGCGGACAGTAAACATAAGCAATGCCGATGTGGATAATGTAAATTTTGCGGCTATTTACGATCCTCCTACAATAAATGTTACCTGGCCTACCGAAGGTGGTATAATTACCAGCGAAGGGTCTATTACCGCTACCTTTGAGGTAGAAAATTTCAGTATAAGCATGGCACCAGAGGGGTATTATGATGGATATATTATTCTTGTTCTTTATTGTCAGCCACCTGGTCAACAAATGCAGCCTGTCTGGACAGGATTTATCAATCAGACAAGTTATACCTTCAAACAATGTGTGCCGGGAACTTATACGGTAGAGGTTGGTTTAGCCGATATGTTTCATACACGACAACATAACCCGGAAGCAAAGGATAGCGTTACCTTCCGTTTTGAACTTGTCCCCGGGGTAATGAATCCGGTAAAAGATTTAAAGGGAGAGTCAAACGATAATACCATTCGCGTCCAGTGGGAAAATCCTTACAATGCCTATTATAGCGGCACATTGGTTATCAGGGGAACACAGGCAACAACCTGGACTCCCACCAATGGAGCAACTTCCACCTATACGATAGGAACCTTAGTTGATGGTGACAGGGCAACGGTAGTTTATCATAGCCACGGTGAAATATTTACGGATGAAGACCCCCAGTTACAGGCTGGAATGACTTATTATTACACCGCCTTTGCCTATGATAAGGACGGAACTTACTCTAGCGGGCGGACCATCAATGTTACCCTGAACGATACCGCTCCAGCTTCAGTCACGGACCTGAATAGTCTATATTGGACCAAGGTAACCGGCTGGCAACCCATACACCCTACTTCATTCAGCATCATCTTGAATTGGACCGCACCAGGTGCTGATGGTAATCAGGGACAGGCAAGTACCTATACTATTAAATGGACCACGACAGGAACGGATAGTTTAATAAATAATTTTGATGGGTGTGACTCACCCCCAGGTATGATTCCTAAACCTTCATTTGCCGGTGTGCGTGACCACATGACTGTTATAGGCACTGGAACTGACGACCGAAAACTTCCCTTTGCCCAGCGTAAGGTCCAACCTGAAACCACCTATTTCTTTGCCTTAAAGACCGCAGACCGCGGAGGAAAGCTATCTGGAATATCCAATGTCTTTCAGAAAACCACGCTGGATGAAACCCCACCTGGAACCGTAACCAACCTGGCTATTGCCAATCCTAATGTTTCCGAAGGCTCGCTGATGTTAGTCTGGAAATCCCCTGGTGATGATGGAGATATTACCTGGATAAAGGATAAGGGCTATCCTGAGCGAGTAGATGATAAATATGACATTCGCTATTCCCTGGTACCGATAACGGAAGAGACCTGGGTCTATGCCACCCAGGTAGGCACACCTACGCCGAGGAAGGCAGGTGCAGCCGAGGTATTTGTCGTCGAAAATCTACAATTAAATAAATACGAATACTATTTTGCCATGAAAACCGTTGATGAACAGTATAATGTTTCACCATTATCCAATGTAGTTTCAACGGATATGCTTGCCCCGGGAACAATAACGGATTTAACCGCCGGAAGTGTTACTGCCTCAACCGTCCAATTGACCTGGACCAATACCGGGGATAATGGGACTCAAGGGGTAGCCAAATCGTTCGATGTCCGCTATAATTATGTGAACATTACTAAGGCTAATTGGGATGATTGTTTTACTGTCTTTGGAGAGCCTGAGCCGGGTCCAGCAGGTAGCCCGGCAACCTTTACCGTTACGGGACTTAGCTGGAATAAAACCTATTACTTCGCCTTAAAGGCAATAGACGAGGCAGGAAACGAATCTTCTCTTTCTAATGTTGCCCAGGCAACTACTTTAGGGCAAAATGCCTTACCTACACCACCTTCATGGAAAGAGGATAAATGCCTACCTGGGGATACTGTGCTTTATCTTTCCTGGAACCCCAGCCCTCAACCGGATATTAGCGGCTATCTATTATATTATGGTGAAACCTCTTATGTAGGCACTTCTACTAAGGATTATACGCATTTGATAGATGTAGGTAATGTAACAGAATATGCGTTAGAGGGACTTACCAATGATACAAAATACTATCTCTCATTAAGGGCATATAATAGCAATTCATACCCGAGTGATTATTCTCAGGAAATAAGTCGCACACCGGTTGGTTTGGGGTATCAATATGAGCCGTTGAGTGTTATTATACCTATGGGTAATCAACAAACAGGTGATAAAGAGACTAAACTTGATAAAATAAGGAATGCTTACAAGGCTTGTTTTGAACATGTCTATAATTATGGCAATTTAGAGTGGACGGCCTCCACATCTAATCCCTATCACGGAAATGTTTATAATGCCGGCACATTTATCTCGGAATATTCACCGGCCACCAAGACACTCATAAGTTTTATGAATTTTGTTGGGACACCTATCCCGGATTATGTAACTACTGAGCCTGGTGTAGGCACAGGCAATGTCCTGGGCGTTTCCAAATCCTATTCCTTACAACCGATCAAGATTGCCTTGTTCTATTCCGATTTAAGGGATGAATATGACCAATACATCACCTGGGAAGAGGGGTATTTTGAACAGATTTTCAGGATGTATCTCTGGGGTGAGTATTTTGACCGGGTAAGTGAAAAGGATATTCGAGAAGGGAGATTAGCCAATTATGACCTGGTGATTTTTCCGTCAGTTAAAAAAGGCTATGTCCAGGATGTAGTCGCCACCTTGAGCACAACCGGGTTAGCCAATTTGAAATCATTTGTGGCCAATGGCGGCATACTTTATACCCAGGGTGAATGTGTCTATTTAGCTGAAAAACTTGGGTTGGTAGGTTCAGGAACAGTGGACTTGCAAACACGGGTAACCGATGGAGATAACAAAGGGCAACTAAATGTCCTGGAGATGAGTCATCCACTTACCTTTTCCTGGTTAGCGAATGAAACTTATGTCCTGGATGATCCATTATTATTGGAGAAGTCTGCCGTAGCCAATGCCACGCAAACCATAATTGCAAAGTATAGTGATACAAATCACCCGGATACGCCGGCCATAATCTATGTCGAGCACCAATTGGGTGGGGCAATTATGATGCCCTCGCATCCATCAGATAAAACCGAATATTTCCCGCTTGTTTTAGATGCGGTGCTTTTAACTATGTCTCGCCGGGCGGCCTTAACCTCAGATGCGGTGCAGAGGTTCTGTGAAGATGTGCCCAAGGATGTTATCCCAGGATTAGAGGCAGATGTTCCGGTTTATGTTACGGTGACATTCTGTAATTTCTGGAATAACCCGCTGAGTGATGTCGTGGTCAAATCTGTGGTTCAACCTGGATTTAATATCGTGGAGACAAAATCCGAGATTAGTCCATCACCAAATAGTATCCAATACCAGGGAACAATGACGGATTTAGGTCCTGGAACACTGACAACCATTACCTGGTCACTGGGACAGGTAGATAAAAACACAAAGTTGGTCTTCTCATTCTGGGTTTTTACTGAGGCGAATGCCATTAAAAAAGGTGAGGCGGTGGTTTGTAAGACCTCGGCAAATTATAAAGAGGTTCCGGGCGGGACGGCAACTATTTACGCCCGCGACCCAAAACTCTCTGCCCGAATGGCCGCTCGATTGGTTGGTGACCGTGCCCTTGATAAACTTACTGCCTACGGGATTGTCGGCAGTGGTATATTTTCGGATGTAGTCTTTCCTGTCGAAAATAAGGAAGATACCTTAGCGAAAAATGTTAATGTCCAGGATCTGGTTGCCTTAGTTGCTCCAATTGTAGATGTCATAGATAACCGGAAGATAGTCTGGTCGGTTGGTGGGACATATTGGGATGTAGGCGATGGTGATGCCAATGGCTGGGTGCAAAATGAGGCATTTTTCTTTGATGACCCCAGGTATGCACTTCCAATTGAAGCAGAAAATAATCGCTATAAAAAATTTAATATCCATAATTGGGATGGAATAACTACCTATATCTATGAGAATCCTTATGGCGCACCTATTGAAATTCCTGAGGTATATAAAAAGGCACAATGGGGTCCGGGTAACAATATGCCGTTAATTAGTTTAGCCCCCAACGGTGATATAATTCTGCCAGCACAAAAATTAACCTGGACAGGCACAGGCACCGTCTGGCCATACCATCAGATACCGGGATATGATTTTATAGACCCACTCATCAGGTATGGGATAAGGAGTGAAGAATTACCGCCACCCTACCCGGGAACATCTACCGACAAAAATGATATCCTGCCGCCAAGAACTATTCTGATGGTCACATTACCTAATATCCCTGAGAGATATGTGGTCAATGGGAAGGTACTGATGAATGCGAAGGCATTATTTTTCGTGATTCTGTTAGGCTCGGATGAAAACCCATACAAGCAGTATCTATCGCAAGGGATAGCCTATTCACCTATTCCAACTAACATCGAGAATCTCCCTAAGGTAAAATGGGAGGATATTTGGGGTCGGCTACATTCTGCCCCCTTGAGAACTATGGACCCGCAGTTTAAGAAATCCAATGACTTCTTCCCTACGGTTAAAGTTTATCCAACCGTGAATGATACCTATGAGCTTTATACAGAGGATGATGCCCCTGCTGTTAGTGGAATTCCATATACAAGGGAACCTAATGAAAGATTATATCTGGAATATGATGTTAAAGTGCCGGCTAAATTACATCTGATTGTAAAAACCTGGAATGGCTCACGGGAATTCGAGCAGATATATAACCCCTCTGCGGCATACAAGATAAATAAGGACCAGAGTTTAATTGTTAAAGATATCTTTAAAGGATTAGGATTTGATACCAGATATGAGCGGTATTGGTTGACAGATTATCAAGATATAGGCAATCCTACCCAACTTGTGGATGAGAAAGAAAGCCCGGTATTCCATACACTATATTTTAATCAGGCATTAAATACCGGTGAAAAGGAAGAAATCCATATTTGGGCAGATATGAAGACCTATCATCCTGAGGTGCATTACGAAGGTGCTATGAAGGTAAATGACGGGAGTCGATATATCTTTCATAAACCCCTGGCAGGTCCTAATCAATATATGGTCATGGATGCCCATACCCAGGCGGTCTGGGGACTGTCAAGCGATGTAGAGATTTCCAAAAAGGTGGCACCGGTAAATATTGGCAACTACGGGGATACCGTCTTTCATATCATTAAGGTCGAAGACCCGTATGAACCAAGAGAATTTAATATGGAGACATATCTAAAAAGCTATGGTTTTGGCAGGATAACCGCTAATACATTTGTCGGCGGCAGGATTGATGATCAACTTTGCACCCCACGACTTGCCCCAGGGGAAACAACCTTTGTCAGGATTGAGGTTTGTAATAATCTTGGTGCCGGGGCAGATAACCCATATACACTAAGGGATGTTACTATAACCCCTGATTGGACTGACCCTGAAACCTATAGAATTGCCTCCCCTGCCTCTCCAGAGCGATGGATGGAAATCAAGGATGATGAGCTGCTTAATACTACCCCTCCTGTGCACCAGGACCTCTCCTATTTATTGGCAAGTCAGGATGAGCCAAAAATACCTGATGGTTGGCGGGGAATAGTTTATTTTAAGATTAATACAAATGTTCCAAATTTAATCCAGGACAAGGATAAAGGTAAGGTGCATAAGATAAAATTTAAACTTAATTGTACTGAACCAGGAAATAAATTAATGGAAACAAAGTTTGAGATTCCTGCGGCCTGGATTGGCATAGAGGATGCTCAAGGACATGTTTTAACCTCTTACGGCTCTTCTACCATTATCCATTTTACAGATAGATTTCCTTCATTTGTCCAGGTTCAGGAGGCAAAGTTAGCTACCGCTACACAAAAGGCAGAATTCGAACGACTTATTGGTTTAGATGTGAATAACAAGCCAAGAGGGACCCAGGCCGCGGCCTATTTTGAGACCGGCTTAACTACAAATGTAGGATTTTCACCCAATGTTGGCACGGTAACATTTACTTTACCTACAAACGCCCAGCAGCTACCCTGGTATGAAGATGGAACACCCAGACAGGATTTCTATGTAATGGTCAAGTCCATTACCGACTCTACCCGAAGTGGAATAAAGGTGGTCAATGAGGGACCGGCCATGGAATTCAAAGACCATTTCAACCAGACAGGCACGGCGGCGGGTAATCTTGAAACGGTAGTCGTGCATGGTGCCTCTATGTATCAGGAATACATAATCAACGAGATAAAACGGGTCTTTAACGGTGAAATTACCGATACCTTAACCTTAAATGAACTCAACGAGGTAAAAATAAGGCTGTTCTTTCTCAATACAGGTGATGATATTGCCGAGACACCCCAGATAACGATGAATTTAGCCGATGGGGTAACATTGGTATCTGTGGACCCGGGAACCACTACTCAGCAAGGAAAGGTAGTCAAATGGGAATATGGACAGGGAGGGAATATAGCCCCTGGTTCTGAAAAGAATATCTATCTCACCCTTTCGTTAATTCCAACCAATCCCCCCTCCCCAGCCCCACCCAAAGGTGCACAAAAAGCACCAAAGCCAACTAACGGAACAAACTATTTTGATTTGATTGGTTCGACCAGTATTACCTATAAAGATGCCTTTTTAGGTCTGCAAATAACCCCACCGCCATTGGGCAGTCTTTCCCTGCCGGCTATGGCACCAGCTGTTACTGCCCCAACAAATCTACAGGCAACAGGACACCCGGGTTCAGTATCATTATCATGGGAGTTCAGTGCGGCTACAACTACCTTCAATATCTATCGGACAGATATTCCGGGCACACAAACTTTTTCACTGATTGATAATGGGATTGGCACAACTACTTACATCGACAAAACCGTTACCGAGGATATACCCTATTATTATGTAGTTACGGCTGTGGTTAGTGGTGAAGGAGAAGGACCTGCGTCGAACATAGGCACGGCTACACCCGGGGATATTTGGGCGCCAGGGACGATAACTGACTTAGCGGTAACATCTATTACCTCGGATTCGGTTACCTTAGGGTGGACTGCACCCGGGGATAACGATTTTAAAGGCACAGCCTCGGCCTATATCATAAAATATGGCCCTGTAGGGGAAGAATTAGTTTTATTCTCTAATCCGCCGCTACCTAAACCTGTAGGAGGTATTCAACAAGCAACTATAACCGGTTTATTGAGTAACACGGCGTATCAATTTTGTATCCGCACACAGGATGAGGCAGGTAATCTGTCCGGCACGGCTACCCTACAGGTAACTACTTTACCGGGTGCAACTATCACCCAAACGGTGCATTTGCGTGCCGGTTGGAATCTGATTTCGTTGCCATTAAAACCGGGGACTATCTCATACACGGCCAAGAAATTAGTTCAGGAGATAAATGCCCAGGGTGGGACTGCAGATATAGTTCAGCGTTGGCTGGAAGGAAGTACCTGGGAATCTTATCAGGTAGGAGTACCTGCACCAGGAATCGAGTTTAATAGAAATATGCCTATTGAGGTTGGTCGAGGCTATTTTGTGCATTGCAAAAACCCAAGTAATTGGCAGATGAGCGGTAGTAAGATAGAATCCCAAATTATAAATTTACGGGTATCATGGAATTTAATTGGGTTAGGGGTAGCGACAATTACGGCAAAAAACCTACTTGAAAATATAAACACCCAAAATGGTTCTGTAACCGTTATTCAATATTGGAGTACAGGAAGCGAATGGAAAGGATATCTATTGGGTTTCCCATTCAATAATTTTACTACCGCTAAGGATGCGGGATATTTTATTTACTCAAAGAATATTAGTCAATATTCACCAAATTGGTTAAGGAAAAGTAATTTCATTAGTACTACGGTTGATAAAGAAGTAACTATCTCCTGGATTACCACCTTTAATCTACAAAGTAAAATCCTCTATGGAACAACCAATGCCTTTGGTAAGGAGGCCTTTGATGTGCGCGGGGCGGGAATATCCGACGACACACACCTGGTAACACTCAGCGAGCTTTTACCTAACACTACCTATTACTATGCCTTAGTTTGTGGAAACTCAATTGACGAAGGACTCTATACCTTTACCATCGCACCTGAGAAAACCGCACGACCTGAAGATAAAATCAATGGGTATGTCAAAAAAGGAGGTAGCCCAATTGCCGGGGCTATTGTTTATGTGAAACTCAAAGATAATGGTGGTGGAGGAAGTCCTGGTGAATCCACCTGGGCAGCCTGTTTGACAGGTGCAGATGGTAAATGGGAAATAGACCTGGCGAAACTTAGAACGACAAATCTTGAGGATTTCTTCATTTACTCAGGAACTGATAAGGTTTACATAGAGGTAGATGCAGCATCTACAGGTAAGGCATCTAAGACGGTCGAGGCAAGTATTAATCTGGTAGAGGATATAATTTTACCATAGACATAGAGATATAGCATAGGGTATAAGGAAAGAGTTCTGCAAAATGAGAAATCTAAAAGAGGGAAGATATGCCACAAAATCACTAAACCACAAAATTCCACAAAAGGAAATTTTTAGTGAATTTTAGTGTTTTTGTGTTTTCGTGGTTAAAAATGTAATCTGCCGGTAGAGATAACAATTCTAATTATTATACTCAAGTTGGGGAAGTTTTGAGAGGTAATGCAGATATGAAAATGATTGAAGAAATCAACCAAACTCTATCTAAACTAAAACCGAAGTTAATTAAAAACTATGGAATAAAAGAAATCGGTGTATTTGGTTCTTATGTGCGTGGTGACCAAGAGCTTCAGAGCGACATAGACATTCTGGTCGATTTTGATGAATATCCGAGTTTGCTTGAATTTGTTGGGATTGAAGAAGAATTAAGTAAGTTCCTTGGTATCAAAGTCGATCTGGTAATGAAGACAGGTCTAAAACCACATATTGGCAAACATATCCTCAGAGAGGTGATCTATTTATGATACGAGAAATAGGAGATTTCATTCAGGATATACTGGATGCGACTAACGATATTGAAAGGTTCATAAAGGGACTCGATTTTGAAAGTTTTAGCAAAGATAGAAAAACAGTTTACGCTGTGATTCGAGCCATCGAAATTATGGGTGAGGCAGCGAAGAATATTCATGATACGGTTAGAAGTAATTATCCTGAAGTTCCCTGGAAGCAAATCACAGGAATGCGTGACAAACTGATTCATGGCTATTTTGGTATAGATATGAGGACATTATGGAAAGCCGCAACACAAGATGCGCCAGAATTGAAAGCATTAATCACGAAGATAAGAAAGGAAGTTTAAGATTAGTAATTTAGTTTATCTTGTAAGGGGGTTGTCGTTTCTACGAAACTTGAATAGACTTCTGCAAAATGAGAAAAAAAATAAGGAGAGATTAAGAAGGGATAGAGGGAAAAATAGAAGATTAAGATAAAAAAGGGATTTTTGGAACATT
>SBAY01000067.1 GCA_005239945.1 Nitrospira sp. | reverse complement strand
TTAACCATCGAGCCGGGGGTAACTGTCAGGTTTAATCAGGATGTGCGGCTGTATATTGGGCATAATGATTATACCCAATATCGTGGTCAGTTAAGGGCTGATGGAACGCCAGAGAACCCTATTATCTTTACCTCCAACCAGGGTACACCTACCTCAGGCTTTTGGCGAAATATATACTTTACCAGATACAGCAGCGGCAGTATACTTGATAATGTAGTCGTGGAATACGGTGGTTCTTCTGAAGGGGCTAATATTTATTGCTACTACACCTCTCCTTCTATTACTGACTCCACGATACAAAAGAGCAGCAACTACGGTATTTATCTATCCAATTCATCACCTTCCATTCAAGGATGTATAATTGTGAACAATAAAACTGGTGTCTATTGCTATTCCAACTTTAACTCGAGTATAAACCACTGTGATATTGTAGGCAATAGTTCTTACGGTGTTTATAATGCAAGCAATAATATAGTTAATGCAGAGAACAACTGGTGGGGCGACTCGAGTGGGCCTGGTGGTGTAGGAACCGGGACTGGAGATGCGGTCAGCAATTATGTCGATTATATTCCATGGCTATCTAATCCATATAACGATATTACACCACCAGCAGCGGTTACTGATTTAAGCGTATCTGGTATTGGCGATAACTGGGTTACCCTTGCCTGGACAGTTTCTCAAGGCACATATTGGTATGATATACGATATGCTACCTGGAGTATTACGGCTGATAATTGGGGTTCAGCTACCTCGGTTATATTCTCTGTTTCAAAACCAGCCGGTGAAACAGCAACCTTTACTGTAACTGGACTTAAGCAAAATATTACCTACTACTTCCGTATGAAGACAGCCGATGTTGTCAGAAATTGGTCTGGTCCGTCAAATATGATCAGTGCCACTACCTTCCTGCCAGCACCGTCTAATCTAACCGCAGGAATAGTCTGGGAGGATGAAATAAAACTCTCCTGGCAGGATAATTCAAATTTAGAGGATGGGTTTAGTATCGAAAGAAAGGTTGGCAATAATCAATACACTGAAATTGGGACAGTGTCAGCGAATATTACTACTTACCACGATACTAATATTGCTACCAATACACTCTATTCATATCGTGTTCGGGCATATAACGAGCTCGGCTATTCGGATTATTCCAATGAGGCTACAACTACTACCGTTACCTGGCTTTATCAAACTGAGGTATATATCAACAATTTCACCAATCCCGCTACCTTAACCAACTATCCAGTAATCCTTACACTTACACCAGCAATCTTTGATTATTCACGGGTAAAATCAGATGGCTCTGATATAAGATTCAGAGATAATTCAACTCTACTTCCTTACTGGATAGAGAGATGGGATACAAATGCTACCTCTACTATCTGGATAAAGATTCCAGAAATTTTAGGTTCATCGACAAAGATAATTATGATGTATTATGGCATGTTATCTGCAAGCAGGATGAGTGATGGAGAGGAGACTTTTGAGTTCTTCGATGATTTCTTCACCACAGATACAAATAAGTTCTCTTACGGAGAGAGTTATGATGGTTATTCAGCACTAAGTTATAACATCACTAATCCTGATTTATTAGAGGTTTATTCTGATGGTAGTAACTGGAGAATTTTAAATATGAAGAGGACATATCAGCCTGATGATACCTTTGCTATAGTTACCAGATTTAAGACAGCAGGTGCAAGCTTCTGGCATAACCATTATTTAGTCGAGGCAAATAATATTAATCGCAACAGATTTGGTTGGCAGGATAATGGTAGTTTAGGTTGGCGAATTCAGATGAATCAAGATGCTACTGGATGGACATACTCAGGTGTGTTGGCAAATTTAACCGTAGATACCTTTTATAAAGCCGAGCTTATCAAAAAGGCACCCGATACAATCGAAGGTAAAATTTACACTGACAGTCGGTATCTTCTGGCGAATTATGCTAAAACCTCCCCTGCCTGGTCAGATGAAACATGGACATGGGTTACATGGAAGCTATATACAACTAAAAGCTATTATGACTGGATATTCGTTCGTAAATACAGCGAGCCTGAGCCGGTAGTTACGCTCGGCTCAATCCTGACAGGTATTACCCCTAATACTGGTGTTAATTCTAACGATGTCCCTGCTACAATTACCGCGGCTGGGGCGGGTTTCCAGACAGGGGCAATAGCTAAATTAACCCGCCTGGGACAATCGGATATTATTGGAACGAATACGGTGGTAGTAACTAACCAGACCCTCACCACTACCTTTGATATCACCAATAAATTAATTGGGTACTGGGATGTAGTGGTAACAAATCCGGGTCAATTACCATTGATTCTCCGCAATGGGTTTTACATCCGTGATATTATAACACCTATACCTGAAATAATCCAACCTGCAGATGGGGCTATCATTTCTGGGAGCAGTGTTGAATTTAAAGCACATCAGACAAATGGTCAAGATGGAATAATGGTTGTTTATGATATTTTTGTGGAAGGTATCTGGAAGCCGATAGGGACATCGACTAACATTCTAAATAATTTTCCTGTCTCCTGGAACAGCCATCAGGCAGCAGATGGCAGTTATACTGTTTGCGCCAGGATGTTTGATGTAGGGGATAATGTAGGGACAGATACAATAGTGGTAATAGTGGATAACACTGCACCGCTCCTGCAGATACATCAACCTTTGGATGGAGCAGCGGTATCGGGTAGTGTCGGATTTAAAGCCAGGCAAACAAACGGTTCGGATGCTATCCTGACGACTTATGAAAGATGGACAGGTTCTACATGGCAAATGATAGGAACATCATCGGATAGTGTCAATGACTTTCCTATTAACTGGAATAGTGAAGTGGTATTAGATGGCAGCTATTCTGTAAGGGCAATTATGAAAGACCATGTTGGAAATACCGCTATTTCTACAGCTATTACTATTTTTGTCGATAATACTGCACCTATCCCTGGTATAATTGCGCCGAGTCTCTATGTTTCCTGTTATGAAGTAAGATTTAAGGCAAGACAAACAAACGGTAATGATGCGGTTATTGTTACCTGGGAGATTTTTGCTAACAATAATTGGCTCATGATGGGCTCTTCAACAGATAGGACTTCTGACTTTGTCATTATATGGAATAGCCATGCCGTTTCAGAAGGGACTTATATGGTGAGGGCAATTATGCAGGACCGGGCTGATAGAAGTGGGACTGACTCTATTATTGTGGAGGTGGACAATACCTCACCCGTATCTTCCATTACCTCGCCCACTGCGGGTGCATTACTAAACTATCTTACCCAGATAATTGGCACAGCCGCAGATACCCCATCCTCAGGAATAAGCAAGGTAGAAATAAATATTAAGCGAAATATGGATAATAAATATTGGCAGGCAGGGCAGTGGTATACAGAAGAGAAATGGCCTGTGGTTAATGGAAAAGAATCATGGTGGTATAATTGGACGCCAAATGCCGACGGTAGTTATACCTTACGCTCAAGGGCAACTGATGGTGCAGGTAATCTTGAAACACCCAAACCAGGTATTATTTTTACCTACGATACTACCCCACCGGCAGTTAACATTACCTATCCTGCTGCCGGTGATATTCTTAATACCCATACTTTAGATGTAAAGATTACTACCGAGGTGGGGTTGATTGTAAGAACCACAGACCCACAGACCGGTCAGCAGATAAGCCAACAGGCCGACAGCCAGGGCAGCGTAACCTTCAGCGGGCTGGTTTTTAACGAAGGAGCAAATACCATTGCGGCCCGTGCCACTGATACTGCAGGTAATACCGGGCAAGGAAGTGTCAATTTTGTAGTCGATACCACTCCACCATATACCTGCTGCCATTCGCCAGCCAAAGATGCTATAGATGTCTCTCGCGGGACTAATATTATCCTGCATGTAAAAGATGATGGAACAGGGATAAACCAGGCTTCTATGGTGATGACGGTAGATGGGGGGACGGTAACACCTAACATTAGCGGTAATAAATATGACTATA
>SBAY01000373.1 GCA_005239945.1 Nitrospira sp. | reverse complement strand
TTCAACCCCCAACCCCCAATCTTGGGGGCTTTAAGAAGTGTCCACTTTTAAACTTTAAATTTATTTAAAAGTGTCCACTTTTAATTCTTAAATGACAAACCATTACTTTTCACTTGACATTTTTGATGTTTTATGATAAGTTATTAAATATAATTAATGATTGATAATCATAAGGAATATCTTTTATGGAATTCAATATGTCGCTGAGTGTGAGTGCAGTTGCAGCCGGAGTGACTAATCTTTTTCTGGTAGGACTTGTTTTTTTAAGAGGGAGAAAATCCAGGATAAATAATATCTTAATCCTTAATGGAATAATTTTAGCCCTGTGGAATTTCGTTTCTTTAGGCGTCTATTTTTCTTTAAATGTAGATTGGGCATTAATCTGGTTGAAATTCTATTACATAAGTTTAGTCTTTATTCCATCGACATTCTTTCATTTGGTGTGCGTCACCATTGACGACCATCGATTAATAACTAAAAGACTCTGCCTGGGTGGATATTTTTTTAGTTATTTATTTCTTATTCTAAGTGCCATCGGAGGAATGAGTCATGATGTTACCTATACGAAAGGTTGTTATTATCCAGTAGGACAGGGAGGTGATATTTTATTCTTTAGTTTCTTTATATTGGCCGGAGTTTATAGCCTTTTAACCTTAGTTCATCGAAAAGGGGCAACCACTAATATTATTGAAAAAAGACATTTGCAATGGTTATTTCTGGGAGGATATATCAATATCTTAGGGATAAGTAGTAATTTACTTTGTCTGGTTAATAATCAGATATATCCAGCAGGACATTTAACATGTGCTGTTTATCCTTTAATAATTGGTTATGGTATCGTTAAATATAGATTAATTACCCTTGAAACTAAAAACATCGAGATTCCCGGAAGAAAATTTATCTATCTGGGATTAAGTGCGATTATATTCGTTTTGTTTTTGGTCAGTCTTTTAACCCTTGAGGCAATACTCAGGAAACTAATAGGTTATAATACACTTTTACCGGCTGTATTAATTATTATCCTCTTGACTTTTCTTTTTCAATTTGGACGCGAGTGGCTGCAGACATTGATTGATAGATATTTCTTTTTTGAAAGACTTAACCAGGAGCAGATGGTTAAAGACATCAGCCGTAAAATAACCTCTATTTTTGATAAGGAGAGCTTATTAGACATTTTTTTGAATTCTATAGTAAATATACTCCACATCCGTAATGCCTGTGTGGTTTTATTCGATGAATTTACCCAGACGGCCCAGGTAAATCGGGCAGTAGGGATAGATATAATAAAAAAGAAGGTGATGAAACTTAATAGTAGTCGCGGATTAATCAATCGCCTGATGCAGACTAAAATGTTGATTACCAAAGAAAAAGAGGAAACTGGTCTTAGCAACCACTGGCGGGAGATAAAAAAAGATTTCGAAGGATTGAATGCCATAATTTGTCTTCCTTTAACCTGCAAGGATAAATTGTTAGGGATGTTAGCCATAGGAGAAAAACTCTCTTTGGAACCATATAAAAAAGAAGAGCTTGAGATACTTTCAATCCTATGTAATGAAGCCGGTGTAGCCATTGAAAATGCCCATCTTTATCATGAAAAGATGCGAAATCTTCTGAATACTATTCAATCATTATTATCCGCAGTTGAGGCAAAAGATCCTTATACCCATGGACATTGTGAAAGGGTAGCCGACCATTCGGCTAAAATTGCCCAGGAACTTGGGTTGAACACAGAAGAGGTAGAAATTGTCAAGACAGCTGCCTTCTTGCATGATTTAGGTAACATTGGCGTTTCAAATCAAATACTTCATAAAAGAGGTAGGTTGACTATAGAAGAGTTTGAAAATGTAAAGAGACATACAGCTATTGGGGCAAGAATCCTGGAACCAATTTGTTCTAAGAAAGAAATTATCGAGGGGATAAAATTCCATCATGAAAGAATGGATGGCAGTGGTTATCCGGTGGCTTTAAATGATAAAACCATCCCTTTATGTGCTAAAATTATTACCGTAGCTGATGTCTATGATGCGATGACTTCAACTCGACCTTATCGAAAGGCATTTACCACGGAGGATGCCGTCTCGGAACTTAAAAGAGGTTGTGGCTATGAATTCGATAATCGGGTAGTCTCTGCATTTATCAAGGTGTTGAATAAAGAATTTAATAGAAAAAGAATATTACGGGAGGAAAGTAGGTATTCAGGTGTCAGGTAATTTTCGATTTTCGATTTTGGATTTTCGATTGAAGAAATCCAAAATCGAAAATCCAAAATCGAAAATCGAAAATTACGTTAAAGGAGTCTTTAAATGAGAAAATGTTATGAGATTAGAGGGTGTCCGGCAAGCCATTATTTGAATTGTACGGCCTATCGCAATGAGCTTAATTGTTGGGAAGTCCCTCAGATACCCTGTTGTAAAAGAAATGATAAAGAGCGGTGCCCCCAGTGCCCGATATATCAAACAGTGATGGGTAAGCCGGAAAAAACAAAAGTTGCTGTGACCGTTCAGGGAGATAGACTGTAGGCATTCAGGCTGTAGGGCGGAGATAGGTGAGATGATATGAAACTCAGGGAATTTGATAACCACGGTTTTGATTACGACTCAAAAACATGAAAAACGAGAAGATTTTGGGTCATCAATACTCAATAGCTAACAGTCTACAGCCTATAGCCTAAACAACCTGAACGGTTACCAGTTGCTTAAGTAGAAACTCGGATTGGGCACTGGTATTATACCAGTTTGACCCTATCATCACGGAAAAAAGGAAACAAAATGATAAGAAAAATAATCTTGAGTAGTTGTCTTATATTCTTTTTAACAAACAATGCCTTCTGCTTGAATGAAGATGTCGACGATATGGACTGGGTAATATGTTATCCTGTCCCTCCTAAGGTGTTTCCACTAAATGGTAACCTTAAAACGGTATTTACTTATACGATAACTTATACCGACCCCGAAGGGGTGGCACCAAACTTTATTGAAGTCTGGATTGATGATAAAATATATTCTATGGAAAAGGTTGTTCCATCAGATAATAATTATGCAGACGGCACTAACTATCAATACAAAACTAAACTACCAGCAGGAACTCATAAATATTCTTTTGCCACATCTGATGGGATTATTAAAGTCAAAACACCTACTTTTAGTGGACCGGTAGTCATGGAAGAGGACTATCCATATCCGGCTAAGGTGACGATAGGGAATTAAAAATTAAAAATTAAAAATTAAAAGTTAGAAATTAAAAATTAAAGGATGAAAGGATAATTTTTCCTTAATTTTTAACTTTTAATTTTTAACTTTTAATTTCCCAAAGGAGTACTTAATGGATTTTACATTTGATGACCTGTTGCGAGAGATGGTAAAAGAAGGTGGCTCCGACTTGCATATTCGTGTAGGAGAACCACCATTTTTCAGGATAAATGGAAATTTAACCCGAACAACTAAATTTCCAGTACTATCTAATGAACACGCTAAAAGGTTATTATACAGCATTTTAAGTGAGGAGCGACGGACAAGATTCGAGAAAACCCTTGAGTTAGACCTATCCTATACCGTGCCTGATCTAGCCAGGTTTAGAGTCAATATCTTTCAACAAATGAATTGTATAGGTGCGGCTATTCGAATGATACCTATAAAAATCCAGACTATTGACGAATTAGACTTACCTCAGGTGTTTAAACAACTTGCCTTACTTCCACGAGGATTTATATTGGTTACAGGACCTACCGGCAGTGGCAAATCAACCACCTTAGCCGCTATGATTGACCACATAAATAGTAATAAGAAAGGGAATGTAATAACTATTGAAGACCCCATAGAATTTGTTCATACAGATAAATTAAGTGTTGTTAATCAACGGGAGGTAGGTGTTGATGCTGTTTCTTTTGGAGATGCCTTAAAACATGTCATGCGTCAGAATCCTGATGTCATTTTAGTTGGTGAGATGCGTGACCTGGAAACTATTTCCTCGGCTATTACTGTGGCTGAAACAGGGGTATTAGTCTTTGCTACCTTACATACCAATAATGCCGTGCAAACAATAGATAGAATCATAGATGTTTTCCCGGTTGAACAGCATGAACAGGTCAGACTTCAATTATCTGTAAATTTGCAAGCCATCATTTCACAAACTATAATTCCCAGGGCTGATGGTAAGGGGAGGGCAGTAGCCTTTGAAATTATGATTGCTATTCCGGCTATAAAAAGTCTGATTAGAGAAGGAAAGACTCATCAAATGTATAGTATTATTCAAGCCAGCGGTGGCTATGGCATGCGAACATTAGATAGTGACCTGTTGGAGTTAGTCAAGAATAATCTGGTTACTTATGAAGAGGCATTAGCCAGGTCACCAAATCCGAAGGAATTCGAACAAAGAATAAGTAGAATTCAGGCGATGAGGTAATTTTGGATTTTCGATTTTGGATTGAATTAGAAATTTTGGATTTTTTCAATCGAAAATCGAAAATCGAAAATCCAAAATCAAATAGAGGTAACTATGGACATTAATAAATTATTAGAGATTACGATTAAAAGTCATGCCTCAGATTTACATCTGAAGGTTGGGGTTCCTCCATTACTCAGGATATATGGGGATTTAGTAGCTATGGAAAGTCTTCCTCCTCTTACTGCCGCAGATACTAAAAATTTAGCCTATAATATGCTTTCACCGGACCAGCAGCGCAGATTCGAAGAGGAATTTGGGATTGATTTAAGTTATGAGATGCCTGGATTAGCCCGATTTAGAACCCATATCTTTCAACAACGCGAAATGATTGGCATAGTTTGTCGGGTTATTCCATTAAAGGTTTCAACCATGGAAGAATTAGGGCTGCCGGAGATTTGTAAAGAGTTATGTAAGAGACCAAGAGGACTTATATTAATTACCGGGTCGGCAGGTGCAGGGAAAACTACTACTCAAGCCGCCCTGATTAATTACATCAATGAGAATTTCCCGCATCATGTCATGACTATCGAAGACCCGATTGAATTTACCCACGAATGTAAAAAGGCACTGGTCAACCAAAGACAATTAGAACGGGATACCTTATCCTTCAGTGAGGCATTAAAGCATGTCTTCAGGGAGGACCCGGATGTTATTTTAATCGGTGAGATGCGGGATTTAGAAACAATACAATTAGCGGTTACTGCCGCGGAAACAGGACATTTAGTCCTGGGCACACTACATACTACTGATACGGTTTCGACTATCGATAGAATAGTTGATGTCTTTCCACCTCATCAACAACCTCAAGTCCGTTCTCAATTAACGGTTAATTTAGTTGGTGTTATCTCACAACTTTTGATTAAAAAACACGATGGAACAGGACGAGTAGCCGCCTTTGAAATATTGGTGGCTGTACCGGCAGTCAGGTCACTAATTCGTGAATCCAAAACCTATCAGATACCTTCAGTGCTTCAAACAGGTAGAAAACAGGGAATGATAAGCATGGACCAATCTTTAGTAGAATTAGTGGCTAAAAAGATAGTTACCTATGATGAGGCATTAGCAAAGGCAATTAATCCGAGAGAATTTAGAGATCTGGTAGGAAAACAGGGGTAAGGGAGAAATAATTAAAAATTATGAATTAAAAATTAAGGGAAAGATACTTTTTTATTCCTCAATTTTTAATTCATAATTTTTAATTAAAACAAAGGGGAGCGAATTGGAAAATATATATTTAGATTTTGAGCGACCAATCGAAGAGTTAGAAAACAAGATAACCGAATTAACAAACGAAGGAAAGACCGGCTTAGATGTCTCTAACCAGATCAAGAAATTGGAAGAACAAGCAAAGATATTGAAAAACAAGATATATAGCCATCTTACTCCTTGGCAGGTAACTCAATTAGCCCGACATCCACAAAGACCGGGAACAACAGACTATATCTCCAACATCTTTACCAACTTTATTGAATTACATGGGGATAGGAGCTATGCAGACGACCCGGCGATAATTGCCGGGATTGCCTCGTTAGACGAGCAAACGGTTTTTATCATTGGACATCAAAAAGGTAAAGATACCAAAAGTAACCTGCGCTATAATTTTGGCATGCCTCATCCAGAAGGATACCGCAAGGCATTACGTGTCATGAAATTAGCCGAAAAATTCAAAAAACCACTGCTTACCTTTATTGACACCCCTGGTGCCTATCCCGGCATAGGGGCAGAAGAAAGAGGTCAGGGAGATGCCATCGCCCAAAACTTATTTGCCATGTCTCAACTTAAAACCCAAATTATCGTTACTATCATTGGTGAAGGTGGCAGTGGCGGGGCATTAGCCATAGGTATAGGGGATAAAATTTTAATGTTAGAAAATGCGGTTTATTCCGTTATCTCACCAGAAGGTTGTGCCGCTATCCTATGGGAAGACAAGAAAAAGGTAGTCGAGGCGGCCTCAACACTCCGACTAACCGCTAAAGACCTTTTAGAATTAGAGATTATTGATCAGATTATCCCGGAACCATTAGGTGGGGCACACCACCATATAGATGAGATGTGTTTGACGCTTAAAAAAGAATTAGTTAAAGCTATTTTTGAGCTTCAAAAATATAATTCTTCAACCCTTGTCTTGAAACGCTATAAAAAATTTCGTAAGATGGGACAATTTATCGAAAAAAACATTGACAAGGAAGAAAAAATATAGTAGAATTAACAATTATCAATTATTAATTGTTAATTATTAAAGGGGGATTTAAAAAGTGAATATTTCTATAACGGCAAGACATGTAGAAGTAACTGATGAGGTAAAAGAGTATTTAGAAAAACGGTTGAATAAGTTAAAAAAGTATTTTAAAAAAGAGGTAAGTATCCATGTAATTTTTATTGCAGAAAAAGAGCGACGAATCATAGAGGTTGACATCAACCATAATGGAATCCTTCTCCATGGAGAAGAAACTACTAATGAGATTCATACCTCTATTGACCAGGTAGTTGAGAAATTAGAACGCCAACTTAAGAAATGTAAAGATAAAATCCAGGGGAAAAGTAAGGTAGCATCTAAAATAACAAAAAAAACAGTTTCCGGTTTGACAGAGGAAATAAAGAAAATAAAACGAAAGAAATTAACCGATAAACCTCTTGAGTTAGCTGATGCTATCCTTCAATTAGAGAAAACCAAGGTAAAATTTTTAGTCTTCATTGATGCCCAGACGAATAAGGTAAATGTTCTTTATCAATGTAACGATGGAAATTATGGGTTGATAGAAACCTGAAAAAAGGTTATCGGTGATTGGTAATCAGATAATCAGTAAGAACTGAATTATTGTGTTTTCCTTACCGATAACCGATTACCATTTACCGGTTACCGATTTTATACGAGGAGGATAAAGGTAATGAAATTGTCGGAGATGCTAAATCTAAATGTGATTGAAATAAATCTAAAGGCAAAGGATAAAGACGGTGTTTTGGCTGAGATGGTGGATTTGTTGTATAAGGCAGGGGAGATTAACGATAAGGAAAAAATATTAGATGCTGTCAAGAAAAGAGAGGAATTAATGAGTACAGGTATTGGACATGGGGTAGCCATTCCTCATGCTAAGTGTGATGGCATCAAGGATCTATGTGCGGCTTTTGGTCGTTCGAAAAATGGAATAAATTTTAAATCGTTAGATAATGAGCCTGTCCATTTGTTTTTTATGTTACTTTCCCCAGAAGATGTTACCGGTCCTCACATAAAGGCATTAGCTAAAATATCAAGACTTCTTAAACATCATTATGTCCGTGAACTGCTAAAATCGACTAATACCCCTGAAAAAGCCTTAGAAATAATTCATCAGGAAGAAGATAAACATCTGTAATTATAAGTCTTATAGGACATATAGGACATATAGGACATATAGGACCTATTCTTTTTTAAGATGGTGAAAATAATGACTGTTAAAGAAATGATAGAAGATACCAGGCTTGATTTAAAACTTAAGGTTATATGCGGTGAGGAAGGATTAAACAATGAAATTATCGCTCATGATATTAATCGTCCGGGACTGGCCGTAGCCGGTTATATGGAATTTTTTGGTTCGGAAAGGATTCAAGTCTTAGGCAAAGGAGAAATCGCCCATCTTGGAAATTTGACTAAAAAAGAAAGACTAAAGATATTGGATGGAATGTTTAAGTATAAAATATCCTGTTTCATTGTTACCTGGGACCAAAAAATCCCGGAAGAATTAATAGAATTTGCCAAGAAAAATAAAGTTCCACTTCTACACACATCTATGCCAACAGGTATGGTTACGGCCTTACTTACCTTTTATTTAGAGCGGATGTTTGCCCCGGAGATAAATATTCATGGTAATTTAGTTGAGGTTCATGGAGTGGGGGTTCTTCTCCTGGGGGATAGCGGCATTGGTAAAAGTGAGTGTGCCCTGGAATTGGTTGAACGAGGACAACGGCTGGTAGCCGATGATATTGTTAAAATCAAACGAGTAGGTCCTGGTCAGTTACTTGGATTTCCATCAGAAAAATTAGAACATCATATGGAAATTCGTGGTCTGGGTATTATTGACTTGAAAGAGATATTTGGGGTAGAGTGTGTCTCTTCTGAGGTAGAGATTGAGTTAGCTATTCAGTTAGAACTGTGGAATCCTGAAACGGAATATGATAGATTAGGCCTGGATGAAAAAACCATAGAGATACTTGGGATAAAAATCCCTCAAATAATTATTCCTTTACAACCAGGCAGGAATATTGCGGTAATTGTAGAGGTAGCCGCCATGAACCAGAGATTGAAAAAAATGGGTAAATTTTCTGCCAAAGATTTCGACCAGAAACTACAGAAAAGACTAATTAAAGAATAGGACATATAAGACTTATAAGACCTATTCTTTAATTACAAAGAGAAAAGGATTTTGCCTTATGAAAAAATTAACTATTCTAGAATTTAGTAATCAAGATAAGGAGGAACTAAGTAAGTTTCGGGAAAAGATTGACTTGCTCGACAACCAAATCCTTGAGTTGTTGAATAAACGCATAGAGATTGCAGAACAGATAGGGAAATTTAAACGGAAAAGAGGGATAGAGGCTTATCAGCCTGACCGCGAAAAAGAGATTTATGATAGATTATGTAAAGAGAACAAAGGACTATTTCCAAACAAGGCACTTAAAGCTATTTATCGTGAAATTATGTCTGCCTCAAGGTCATGGGAAGAGGCATTAAAGATAGCCTATTTAGGACCTGAGGCGACTTTTACCCATCAGGCCGCTTTAGAAAAATTTGGTACCTTATGTGAATTTGTCTCTAAAAAGAGCATCTCAGAGGTTTTTGATGAGGTTGAATCCGGTAGGGCTAATTATGGAGTCGTTCCTATTGAAAATTCATCTGAAGGAATTATTACCCATACCTTAGATATGTTCAGTGAAGCAGAACTCAAGATATGTGCAGAAATTATATTAAAAATCTCCCATAACTTGCTTTCAAATACACATCTTGAGGGAATAAAACGGGTTTATTATCATCCTCAGTCTTTTGCCCAATCACGGGTCTGGTTGGAGAATAATCTGCCTAAGATAGAATATCTTGAGGTTTCCAGCACGGCTGAAGCCGCCAGAAGGGCATCGTTGGAAAAAAACTCGGCCGCCATTGCCAGTGAATTAGCCGCTACTATCTATAACCTGAATATAGTTATTAAGGGAATTGAGGCAGGAAGAGAAAATTATACCCGATTTTTGGTTATAGGCAGGGAGATTTCTGCACCAACAGGTAACGATAAAACATCCATCCTCTTTTCCATAAAAGATAGGGTTGGTGCTCTTCATGATATGTTAATCCCATTCGCACACCACGGGATTAATCTGACCAAGATTGAATCTCGCCCTTCCCGAAAGCAACCATGGGAATACATTTTCTTTTTAGACCTTGAGGGACATGCCAAAGACGAAAATGTCCAACAGGCTCTATCTGAATTAGAAGACCTATGTCTGCATTTAAAACTCTTGGGCTCTTATCCAGTTGGTGAATAGAGAATAGGTCCTCTAAGACTTATAGGACTTATTCTCTTAAAAGGGAAAATATGGAGAACTGGCTAAATTTAATATTTTTATGCCTTTTGTTAGTCTTTTCCGCCTTTAATTTTGCCGCGGAAATATCTATTATTGCCTTAAGCAAGGTAAGATTAAAGGCATTAGTCGAAAAAGGGCAAATCAGGGCAAAAATTATCAGTCAGGTATTTGCTCAGCCGGAGAAGCTCTTTGGAACTATCTTGATCGTCAATAACCTGGTGACCATTTTAGCCGGTTCAATTGGGACTATCCTTGCCTTAAATTTATTTGGGAATATAGCCGTAATTCCGGCAACCATTATCGTTACTATCCTTATTACCCTGGGCGATGTCATTGCCAAAACCTATGCGGCTAAAAACCCGGAGCAGGTCTCTTTTTTGACCATTTGTCCCTTACGAATTATTATGGTTATTTTCTACCCTGTGGTAAAATTTTTTGCCTTTGTCACCAATTTTATTATAAAAATCCTGGGTGGTGGCAAGGATTTATCCCTATTTGTTACCAGGGAAGAATTGCAGATGATGGTTAGAATTGGGCATGAGGAAGGGGTTTTAGAAGAAAAGGAAAGAGAATTACTCCATCGTATCTTTGAATTCAGTCAGAAAAAGGCAAAAGAGGTTATGGTTAAGGTAGATGAAATAGTAGCCTGTGATGTAGCTTTACCGATAGAGGAGGTTTTAGACAGAATAATCGATTCAGGACATAGACGAATGCCTATTTTTAAGGATAATATACACAACATCATCGGCATAGCCTATACCAAAGACCTGTTAGCTATGGCCAGGAATGTAGAATTACTGATATTGGAGGATTGCCTGACCAAACCACACTTTATCACGCAGGATATGCGAGTAATTGACCTTTTGGGTGAATTCCAAAAGAGTAAGGTGCATATGGCTATTGTTCGAGATGGAAATGATAAGGTAGTGGGATTGGTGGCTATCGATGACCTGTTTGCCGAAATCGTAGGGGAGATTATCCCGGAGCATCATACTATACCCGGATGAAATGAAGACTCAAACTTGTTCGGGAAATACCCTCAACAAGTTGAGGCTTCCGTTGATTTTTCGGATAGGCACTTATAAGGAGATTAAAGATAATGATTCCAGGATTGATAATAATTCTTATTTTTGTCCTTGTCTTGCCTTTTGTTCTAAAAAAGGTAGAAGAGGAACTTGAGTTTTTTCTATTTGCCATGGGCGCAATTGCCGTAAGTATAACTGAGCAGTGGAATTGGCATCTGGCTACAACATGTTTGACAGAGCCGATAAAAATAACGGCAGCCGTTTTTTTAGCCGGGATATTATTTAGATTAATCCAAAAACCTCTTGGTCAAAACTTAGACAAAGTTGTTAGAAAATTGGGGTTAAAACCTTTTGTATTTTTACTTGTGGTTGCCCTGGGCATGCTTTCCAGTATCATAACCGTTATAATAGCCACCTTAATCCTGGTGGAAATCATAAGTCTTTTAAAACTAAATAAAATGCCAGAGATAAAAATTATTGTGCTAACTTGTTTCTCCATAGGAATAGGTGCCGCCTTAACCCCTATTGGTGAACCACTTTCAACGATAGCCATTGCCAAATTAAAAGGAGAACCATATCTGGCCGACTTCTGGTTTTTATTTAAACTTCTTGGGCCCTATGTCATCCCCGGAATAATTATGCTTGGACTTATAGCCATGAAATTTGTAGGAAAAGGGCAAGGCATAGAAGATGGACTGAAAGAAGACAGAGTGGAAAATCTCAAAAGTATAACCATTAGAACCTTAAGGGTATATTTATTCATCGTCGCCTTAATTCTTTTGGGAAGTGGTTTTAAGCCTTTAGTGGATATATATATTTCAAAGGTTCCTTTTTATATTTTATACTGGGTTAATATTGTTTCTGCCATTTTAGATAATGCCACTATAATTGCGGCAGAGATTGGACCTGCTTTAAGTTTGATTCAAATTAAATATGCACTTTTAGCCGCAATCATTTCAGGTGGAATTTTAATACCCGGTAATATTCCAAATATAATCGCCGCTAATAAATTAAAAATAAAAAGTAAAGATTGGGCAAAAATAGGTCTACCGGTTGGACTGATATTAATGATAATCTACTTTATTCTATTAATGCTTATTCAATAATGGAGGTTGAAAAAATAATGAAAAAGAAAAAAACAAGGAATTGGCAATTATTCTGGGTGATGGTTTGTCTTCCTATGTGTTGGGTATTTTTGCGATTTTCAGGCTGGCACTGGGAAGAATATCCCATTTTAACGGCGTGTTTTTCTGGAATGGCGATTGTTACCTCAGCATTTCTGTTGTGCTGGGCGGCTGAGGTTGCTCAAAAGGATATTTCGCAGGCATTAGCTCTGGCTTTTTTAGCCCTGATTGCGGTTTTACCTGAATACGCCGTGGATATATACTTTGCCTGGATGGCAGGGAAAAACTCAGAATATATTCCTTATGCACTGGCAAATATGACCGGGGCTAATCGATTACTTATTGGATTTGGCTGGACACTGGTCGTCATTCTTTATTGGCTAACGAAAAAGGCTAAGGAGGTTAAAATGGAAGAGGGACAAAAGGTAGAAATATCATATTTAGCCCTGGCAACCTTATATTCCTTCATTATTCCCATTAAAGGTTCTTTATCTCTTATTGATGCGGTAGTTCTCCTGACTTTATTTGTCTTCTATATCATTTCAGCCTCAAAGGCACATGTAATAGAACCGGAACTTATTGGTCCTGCTATGGAACTCGGAATGTTTTCTGATGTTCCAAGACGCTTGGTCATCACCGCTTTATTTCTCTATTCTGCTTTTGTTATTTTGGTTTCAACCGAACCTTTTGCCGAAGGGTTACTTATGACGGGAAAAATGTGTAAAATAGATGAGTTTATTCTTGTGCAGTGGTTAGCTCCACTTGCCTCAGAAACACCAGAGATTGCAGCTGCCATTTTATTTGTCCTTAAAGCAAAACCTACAATGGGACTAGGGATATTAGTCTCATCCAAGGTGAACCAGTGGACACTGCTTATAGGCATGATACCTATTGTCTTCTGTATCTCAAGCGGTAAGCTTGCAACAATGATAATCGATGCCCGGCAAATAGAGGAACTGTTTCTCACCGTCGCACAATCTGCCTTTGCTGTGGCTATCTTAATCAGTTTGAGTATTTCTGTAGGCGAGGCATTGATTCTATTTATGTTGTTTGCCACACAATTGGTTTTGCCAGCAAGGGAGATACGGCTGATTTACGGCTTTGTTTATTTAATCTTAACCTTTTTTATTTTCTATAAAGATAGGACAAGGCTGAAAAATCTGTTTAAATAGGTTTTATAGGACTTATAGGACTTATAGGACATATATGTCCTATAAAGTCCTATAAAATAAAGGAGGAATTTATGTCAGAAATAGTACTACTTAACACCAATATAAAGGATGTGCCTACCTATTCTAAAGGCAAGGTCAGGGATATTTATGATTTGGGCGATAAACTTTTAATCATCACTACCGATAGAATCTCTGCCTTCGATGTTATCCTGCCTAATGGAATTCCCCATAAAGGTAAGGTTTTAACCGCTTTGTCTCTCCATTGGTTTGAGCAAACTAAAGATATTATCAAAAACCACCTGCTTACCGCAGATGCAGAAAAATATCCAATTGAGCTAACAAAATATACGGATATTCTGATTGAGCGGTCGATGCTGGTCAAAAAAGCAAAGGTTTTGCCGATAGAGTGTGTGGTGCGTGGGTATTTAGCCGGCTCAGGCTGGAAGGAGTATCAACTGAGCCAATCTGTGTGTGGGATTAAACTACCTGCTGGGTTAGTAGAATCAGCAAAATTGCCGCAACCTATCTTTACCCCAGCGACAAAGGCAACCAGCGGACATGATCTTAATATAACTCAGGCTCAAACGGAAGATTTAGTGGGAGCTGAAACGGCAGAATTTTTAAAAGAGGTAAGTATCCGCATTTTTGAGTTAGCCAGTAAAGGATTAGAGGCAAAGGGAATAATTCTGGCAGATACGAAATTTGAGTTTGGGGTTTATGAGGATGAAATTATTTTAATAGATGAGGTCTTGACTCCAGATTCCTCCCGGTTTTGGCCAGCGGATGAATACTGCCCTGGTAGACCACAACCAAGTTTTGATAAGCAATTTGTCCGCGACTACTTAGAGAAAATCAAGTGGGATAAAAATCCCCCTGCTCCCTCACTGCCGGATATTATCGTAAAAAAGACCTCTGAAAAATACCTTGAGGCGTATAGAAGAATTAAAAATTAAAAGTTAAAAATTAAAAATTTAGGGAAAATTATTCTCTTATCCCTAAATTTTTAATTTTTAACTTTTAATTTTTAATTACATTAAGGAGGCAAAAATGGATAATGTATTAATCTATGATACGACATTACGCGATGGGGCACAAACCGAAGGGATATCGTTTTCTGTTAAGGAGAAAATCAAAATTGCCCAGATGCTCGACCATTTAGGTGTTCATTATATTGAAGGTGGTTGGCCGGGAGCCAATCAAAAAGAAACCGAGTTTTTTCAGGTGATAAAAAAATATCCGCTTAAAAAGGCAAAGATAGTTGCCTTTGGCTCTACCAGACGGGCAAAACATAAAGTGGAAAATGACCCAAGTTTTTTAGAGCTATTAAAGGCAGAAACACAGATAGTCTGCATATTTGGTAAAAGTTGGGACCTGCATGTGCATGAAGCACTCAATATCTCTGAGAATGAAAATTTGGAGTTAATCCATGACTCAGTAAGTTATTTAAAATCAAAGGGTAAAGAGGTAATTTATGATGCCGAGCATTTTTTTGACGGTTATCGGTCAAATCCTGACTATGCCTTAAAAACTATTGCTACAGCACAAAACTCTGGGGCAGATACCATTGTCCTTTGCGATACTAATGGCGGTATGCTCCCTTTTGAAATAGAAGAGCCAATTAAAAAGGCGCTAAAAGTAATTAAAGTCCCTCTGGGTATTCATAGCCATAATGATTCAGATATGGCGGTAGCAAATTCTATCATGGCTGTAAAGTTAGGTTGCAGGTATATCCAGGGGACTATCAATGGTTATGGAGAGCGTTGTGGTAATGCCGATTTATGCGCCGTCATTCCCAATTTAAAACTTAAAATGGGCATAAATTGTATTTCAGATGAGCAACTCAAGAGTTTGACAGAGGTGTCCAGGTTTGTCGCGGAAATGGCAAATCTTATTCCCCAGCCTCATGCACCTTATGTAGGTGCATCTTCCTTTGCTCATAAAGCTGGGATTCATGTCAGTGGAGTCCAGAAGAATCCTAAAACCTATGAACATATTCAACCGGAATTAGTTGGCAATGAACGGAAGATACTTATCTCGGAATTAGCCGGGCAGAGTAGTATTTTAGAAAAGTTAAAGGAACTAAAACTAGACCCTAACGAGGCAATCTTTTTAAAAGATACACCACAAACAAGAAAAATATTAGCTATGGTTAAAGAGAAAGAGCACGAGGGTTACCAGTTCGAAGCCGCCGATGCCTCATTTGAATTACTCATAAAAAAGGCATTAGGGAAATATAAACCTGCTTTTGAATTAAAGAAATTTGAGGTTATTGTCGAAAATAGAAATGGAGAGCTTTCTTCAGATGCAATTATTAAGATAGAGGTAAATGGTCAAGAAAAATATATAGTTGCCGAAGGTGATGGCCCGGTGAACGCACTGGATACTGCCCTGAGAAAGGCATTGGAAGATTCTTACCCAATTCTAAAAAAGATTCATCTGACTGATTACAAGGTCAGGGTACTGGATGCCAAAGAAGGCACAGCCGCCAAGGTAAGGGTATTGATTGAATCAACGGATGGAAAAGATTCCTGGGGCACTGTTGGTGTTTCAGAAAACATCATCGATGCCTCCTGGCAGGCATTGGTGGATTCAGTAGAATATGTGATAGGACTTATATGACCTATATGACCTATATGACCTATATGACCTATATGTCCTATTCTTTTAAAAGAGGTGATTTGTCGTGATAAATGTAAATATGCCTGTTGAGGCGATGGTGGATAAAAATCTACTCCCCACTAATTCCCAGAAAATTGACCAGGTAAGGATTAAAGAAAAGAGTTTTGATGAAGAATTAAAAACAGCCACCAGGGACCAGCTAAAGGTTTATTTTGAGGACCTGCTCAGCCATATCGAATCGCAAGGGAAAATCTTGGTTCAATCACCTATCTATGATAATCTTATCCAATATAAAGACTTAGTCAAAACCTTTATGGAAAAGGTAGTTAAAAATCTATATGTACTGGAAGAAAATATAACCGCAACCAGGACGGCACAATTACAGATAGGACAACGCAAGGTTTATACACTTATTAAAGAGATTAATAAGAACTTATCGGAGTTAACCGAAGAGGTGGTCAAAGGACAAAATAATCCCATTAACATTGCGGCTAAGGTAGAAATGATTCAGGGATTGCTGATGGACATTTATTCGTAATTACTAACTTCCATTCAGACATTAGACTTCAGACTTTAGACATCAGACTTAAGTCGTAAACATTCAGCGTTCAGCCAGAAGCTTTCAGATGGAGAAAAAGATAATGGATGAACACCTGTCTCATCCAAAAACTGAAAGTTTAAGCTTCCGGCTAACCGCTTACGACTTAAGTCTAATGTCTGAATTGAAGTAATTACTAACCCATTACCTATAATTTCTTGGTATTATTAGCGTTGTTACCCAAATTCTTTTTCCATTAGTGCTTACGGTTATAGCACCGTGTTTATCTGTCCGATAGATTTTAGTGCCTAATTTCTTGTAATTTGCTAAAACCTCTTCGGCAGGGAAATTAAATCTATTATTTCTCCCTACCTCTATTATTCCAATCTCTGGATTGATTGATTTTATAAATGATGGATAATAGCAATTTTTGCTTCCATGATGAGGTATTTTTAATACCGTTGAGGAAAGCATATCCTGAAAAGGCAGGAGTTTTTGTTCTACCTTATTTTCAATATCACCTGTAAAAAGAAAACTTACTTTATTATATATTATTTTCACTACGACCGAATTATTATTAGATGACTTCTTATCTAACTGGCTGGCAGGATGGAGGATATAAATTTCTATTCCGGGATAACCAATTACTTTATCCCCCCTTCTCCCCATTTGGTGACAAATAGCCTTTTCTCTAATTAGCTGAGATAATTTTGGGTCTTCATCACCGTTATCTAAAAGAAGGTTTTTGATTTTATGATTTTGAAGGACAGTGAATAATCCACCATAATGGTCAAGGTCGTAATGACTTACTATGACGGTATTCAACGCGTGTATTCCTTTATGTCTTAAAAAAGGCAAAACAACCCATTTCCCTGCATCGGTATATCCCCCTGGGCCACTGTCTATAAGCATATTACCACCTTTAGGAAACTCTAAGAAAATCGCATCTCCCTGTCCTACATCCAGAAATGTAACCTTCATCACACCTGAATTTATTTTAACGACATAGGTCCATAAAAATATGTTGATCATGACCAATATACCCATAACAACTTTTGCTGTTCCAATTTTTTTATGCCTGGTTAAAGCCCATAAACAAAGATAATAGATAGCTATAAACATAATAGAAGGTGTAGGAAGATAGATATAAGCAAAGGGAAAATGGGCAAAGAAAGAAACACAAAGCAATAAGCCATTAACAAGGTGAAAATTAATCATGCCGATTAAATTAGCTAGCGGCATAAATATAATTCCAATGAAAAACATAGCCAAACTTAAGATTAATATAATTCCTGATAAGGGGACAATAATTATATTGGCCAGGACGGTTACTAAGGATAATTTATTGAAATAAAATACAAGAAAAGGGGATAACGCCAGCTGAACGGCAATAGATGCGGCAATAAGTCTGGCGATATATTTGGGTAAGAACCATAATTTGGGTTCGATAAAAGGTGTCAGATAACATAAACCTAAAACAGCGACAAATGATAATTGAAATCCTATATCAAATAAAGTAAGTGGATTGTACAAGAGGATAATGACTGCGGATAAAACAGGGATATTGTAAATATCCGTATCCTTCTGGATGAGCATAGCTATGAGTAGTGCACCAGCCATAATAGTAGCCCGGATAACAGAAGGTTGTGCCCCGGTAACAATCGCAAAAACAATAAGAACTAAAGCGGTGAAAACTGATGAAATTGGCAGGGGTAAGCGAATTATCTTATGGAAGATAAAGAAGAATATCAGCCCGATTAATCCCACATTCAATCCTGATATAGCCAGGATATGAATCGTCCCGGTATCCACAAACCAGGCTTTTATTTCATCAGGTAGCATGGAACGCTTTCCTAATAAGAGACCATCTAAAAATGAGGCACAAATAGAGGCATTATCCGGTAAGGCATTAGCAATCGTCTCACTTGCCTTATCCCTAATTTTATAAGCAAACATAAAAACAGGATTGAATTTACCAACCCCTAATTTAACAACATCTTGCTTATTCCTAATACTTACAATAGTCAATACCTTTTTTCTGGCTAAATATTTCGAATAATCGAATCCACCCGGATTTCTTAATCCGGCAGGCATCTTTAATTTGCCTGTAACCTTAATCCTATCCCCATAATTTAAAAAATCCGGTTCAAAATCACTCCTAATATTTATCAGGACAAGTCCATCAACCTTTTTCACTGCCTTGTTGACGATAAGTTTTTCTGCACGGATAACCAGACCTGTTTTATCTTCACTTATCTCTGGAAAACTGTAAATATCACCGACTAAAATTACTTCTTTGTCTAAATATTTCAGGAAGGATTTTGAAATTAAAAATCTGGAATGGAGCTCATGAAATAATATTCCGGTTAATATTATAGTTAAAACAAGAAAGATATTGGTTGGAACAGATTGTTTTTTTATGAAAAAGATGAGACTGGCAACAAGAAAAAAGGCAATTAATGGATAGACAAGAAAAAGGGGAAGAGGAAAATAATTACCAATGGAGATGCCTATAATGTAGAAAATGGTAAATTGGATTAATGGTTTCATGCTTATAGGGAATAGGGAATAAAGGTAATAGGGTTATCGGTCATCGGTAATCAAGTTATCAGTAGCAACCAATCATTGCGTTTTCCTTACCGATAACCTAATTACCAATAACCAATAACCTATTCCCTATCCTCCATTACCTCTCTTTGAGGGATAACCAGGCTTTCTTTTATCTCTTCTAATGCCATGACATTCAATTTTTTCCTTTCCTTATCTTCAACTAATGGGGTAGCACCATCCATTAGTTGTTTAGTTCTTTTCGATGCCAAAACAACTAATTCATATCGATTTTTTACATTTTTTAAAAGATTTTCTATTGGAAGTAAACTCATGAAACCTCCTTAAAAGCTATAAATATTATACTCAAAAAATCAACCTGTGTCAAGAAGAAATTTTTTGGGTCAGTCAACTGAGGTAAATTTATTCATCACCAATCCACTTAAAAGTTTGGGGTAAAAATAGGTGGATTTTTGCGGCATTAGTTCATGCTGTAACGAGAGTTCCTGCATCTGACTTATCCTGGTTGGATTTAGAAACAACGCTGCCTTGTATTTATCTTCATCCACTAATAATTTAGCCTCTTTTTCATCATGGGTGTAGCTTATACCTGCCTCTATATCATTAATCTTTAATATATGTTCTATGACCACGGCTTGTAGGATACTTACATCTAATTGCTTAAATCCCTGGGAATGCCTATTACCTATCAGGTTATCCATAATGCTACTATCCTTTAAAACCAAAAGGTAATTTTTGCCGGCGGTGTAAATTCCAAAGCTGTGGTTGGGTTCCCTTACTCCTTCCATTTTTTTAAACAGTTCCTCACAACTATCAACCTTTTTAACCTCAAAAAACTCTTCGAAGGCACCTGATTGAAAATCAGGCAGGTGACGAATCAATCTATGGGTAGGTAGAATAGTTAGCCCGCTACCTTCCATTTTTGTCAGGTAAATCATAATAAAATCATACCCAAGTATCTTTTGGGCATTTAATGCCGTTTCATATCGATGATGTCCATCAGCAATGAATATATCTTTTGCTCGCATAACCTCTTTTATCTTTTTTAGTGTTGTGGGTTGGGTTAACCTGTATAATTGATGTTTGACCAAATCGTTATCCATAATATCAATAATAGGGGTAGATTCAATATTCAAACACTCGTCCAGTACCCCTTCTTTATCAGAATATAAGGCAAATACCTGGCAGAAATTAGCCTTTGTGGCCAGCATTAGATTCAATCTATCTTGTTTAGGTTTAGATAAGGTTTTTTCGTGTGGATAAACACCTTTGCCTAATTCTTGCAACTTTATTAAGGTGATAAATCCCTTGCGGGTGAGTTTTTTATGACGATATGAAAATTCTTGAGTAAGGGGATAGATAGCCTCATGCTCATCTTGTTTCAGGATTCCTTCTGCCAGCCAGGTCCGAAAATGCTCAGCGGCGCGAGTATATTTATTGTTTGCCTCATTATCCCCTTTTTGGTCTTTTCCCAGAATGAGTCGAATAGAGTTATAAGGATGTTTTTGGTAATACATCTCCTGTTGTTCTGCGGAAATAACATCATAAGGCGGGGTAACAACCGCAGAAATATCAGGAAACTTTTCTTGATTGTATAAAATTCCTTTAAATGGGACAATCTCTATCATAAGAATATAAGAATAAAACCCCCTCACCCCCTTTATTAAGGGGAAATACAATCACCTCATCACTCTCAAGAAAAGGGGATTATAGATACCCGCCTTTTCCTCTTTTAGGTGAGAGACTGACAGCTAAAAAGAAAATAAGGGTAGCAATGATAACCATCACTGCCCCTGTAGGAACGGTAAGTCCCTTTTTTATATTCAAGTAAAAAGAAAGCCAGATTCCTAAAAAGGATGATGTAATCCCGAATATAGCCGATAACCAGAGTGCCTTGCGGATGTTATAAGTCAATTGACAGGCAGAAGCGGCCGGGATGATAATCATGGCAGTAACTAATAATTCCCCCACTGCTTTTAAAGAGGAAACAATGCTGACGGCCACTAAGCAAAGTAGAAAGTAAAATAGGAAGGTAGCCGGAAGTCCTGAGGCTTCCGCTAAATCCTGGTTGTAAGTAATAAAATAAAATTCCTTGAAGAATAATAGGATAGCAATAATTACAATTATAGTGGTGCTGATAAGTAGTTTAATCTCAAAAGGAGAAGGAAGGATAAGTGTTCCAAAGAGATAATGGCGTAATTCCTCCGCCTGTCCTGGCAATAAACCCATCAAGAAAAATCCTATGGCCATAGTAAAGGCAAAGAAGATACCTATTGAGGCATCTAATTTTAGTTCTGCTCGTTGACTGATATGACCAATAAGCAAGGCGGTACAAAGACTGATGATAAGTCCACAGGCAATTGGATTAAGCCCAAGGATGAATCCAAGAGCTACCCCAGCAAAGGCGGCATTGGCAATTCCTACGCTCATAAAAGAAAGTCCGCGCAAAATAACAAATACCCCGAGTAATGAACAAATCAGTCCTACTAAGACTGAGACTAATAAAGACTTTTGAACAAAGACTAAGTTCAAGAATCCACCGATTTCCATTTATGGTTACTCTCCTTTAACTGGATTTTCGATTTTGGATTTTGGATTTTGGATTGAAAAAATCGAAAATCCAGAATGTCTTCTATCCTACCAAAAAGAAATAATGTCCCTTATGAGGAAACATGGTTACATTTACTTTATATAAATCCCTTAAAACTTCCTCATTTAAAACCTCTTTAGGGGGACCAACTTTAAATATAGATTGATTCAAACAAATTATCCTGTCTAAATACTGGGTCAAGAGATTGATTTCATGGGCTACATAGAATGTGGTAATGTTTTGAGTTTTATGAATTTCAGTGATTAAATTAATAATGACATCTTGTGTGCCCATGTCAATATTTGCGGTTGGTTCGTCTAAAAGAAACATTTCCGGTTGTTGAGCTAATACCCTGGCGACAGAAACTCGTTGTTGCTGACCAGAAGACAATTGTCCAAAAGGGGTAAATATGTAGTCTTTCATGCCTACTTTTTCTAATGATTCGATGACTATTTTTTTATCTTCCTTGCCTGGATTTCTAAAAAATCCATATTTGGCATATCTTCCCATCATAGCCACATCTATAACCTTAATCGGGAAGTAACGGTCGATCTCAGGATTTTGAGGGATATATCCAATTTTACTCCTCAGCCTGCCAATTAGCCTTCCTTGTTTCCCAAAGATTTTAATCCTGCCGGAGGCAGGTTTTAATAACCCTAAGATTAATTTAAGCAGGGTAGTTTTGCCAGAGCCATTAGGACCAATTACACCAATGAATTCCCCTTGCTCAATATCCAGGTTTATGTTAGATATAGCTACTTTTTCTCCATATTTAACTGTAATATTTGATAACTCTATTATTTTCTGATTATCCAACCTTGCCTCCTTGGAACAATTAACAATTATTAATTGTTAATTTTAATGGTGGTGATGGCAAATATCTTCTTTTTCGACGGGTTTTATTCCTGGAATAATCCTCATCCCTTCAATCATTTTTGCTACCTTGGGTAAATCCTTTTTTTCATTCTGGAAGAAAACAGTAATCTGTAAATCCCTATTTTTAGGAAACGCCTCAATTCTTGTGCGATAAAAGTCAGTCAGGAACCGTTTATGTTTTGTCTGAAAATAATAGGCATCAACATCATTCATCTTGAGTTTTTCAACCGTAATTATCTTTCCTAAAACACCTAATTCTTCAAATATAAGTAATGAAGCGGCATCATAGAAGCTTTCAGGATTTTTAAATGCCTTTTTATATTCGTTATGGACAGAGGCTATATCTTTTTCCCAGAAAATGGCGGCAAATCTTGTTATATTACCGTTAGCAAAACATACCGCCTTGTCCTGGTCCTCTGATACCTTTTTATATTCAGGATACAATTTAATAAAGAACCCTTTATCTTTATTTTCATAAATCTGTCCTTCTACATCAAGGTTACTTGGTTTTTGCTCAGGTGTAGATTTCGCACATCCGGCTTCAATTAACCATAGGCATATCAATCCTAAAAACAATCTTTTCATTTTTAAAATATCCTCCTCATTTAGTGCCTATCCGAAAAATCAACGGATGCCTCAACTTGTTGAGGGAAAATACCCCGAACAAGTTCGGGCTTCCGACTTTTCGGATAGGCTCTTAGTAAATAGTTTTCTGTATAGTTTTTAAATTTTACCATATCTTTAAAGAAATGTCAATGGTTTTTTTGTAATTGCAGAAATTCCCCAACTTTTAGCCATGATTTAAAGAAGTGGATTTTTTGAGGGGAAAAACCCTTTGAAAAGGG
>SBAY01000154.1 GCA_005239945.1 Nitrospira sp. | reverse complement strand
GACACAGGCGAAGCCTACCCTTTTTAAATTAACATACCATCTTGTCCCCGAATCCTACCTTAAAAAGAAGAACCCTGAAAATTTACTCTTCAGAACTGCTTACCAAAAAAAAACCTTGACATTTTAACCGGTTTTATGATAATATATAATCAAGAGAAACCCTTTGAGAAAAGAGTGGGCAAACAACCCACTTTTTTGTTAATAAAAGGATTTTAGACAATGAGTAAGACAATCAAGCAAATCGAAAAACTACTTCTTCCAATATTAGATTCATTGAATATGGAATTGGTCTTGATAGATTATTTCACGACTAAGGGTAATGGGAGGTTAAGGATACTTATTGATAAAGAAGGAGAGATAACCTTGGATGATTGCGTTATGGTCAGCAAGATGCTCAGTAGGGCATTAGACCATACCTCGATTATCTCCGAAAGGTATCATTTGGAGGTTTCCTCTCCGGGGCTTGACCGCCCTTTAGTCAAAGAAAAAGACTTTATTCGCTTTAAAGGCAAACAATGTAAAATAACTACTTCTGTCCTGTATCAGGAAAGAAGGAATTTTAAAGGGGAATTACTTGGTTTTGAGAATGACGAGGTTATTGTTTGTATGGACAATAACATTTTTAAGATACCGTATTCGAAAATTGCCAGGGCAAATTTGGTCGGATTTTAGATTTTGAATTTTGGATTGAGGAATCTTATATTAAAAATCCAAAATTGATAATCGGAGATCCAAAATTAAGGAGGAATTTTAAGTGAAGGCTGAATTACAAGAGGCATTAGCCCAAATAGAAAAAGATAAAGGGATTAAGAAAGAGGTATTAATCCAGGCAACAAAGGATGCCTTAACATCTGCTTATAAGAAAGGTTTTGGCTCGACTCATAATTTCGAGGTTGAATTCGATAACAAAAAAGGGTTTTACCTGGTATTTAATAAGGATGTAGTTGAAACGGTGAAAAATCCTCATACCCAGATTTCTTTGTCGGAGGCAAAGAAGTTCGATGCCCAAGCTGAAATCGGCAGTAAGGTTAAAATAGAGTCTTTCCTTGAGGATTTTGGAAGGATAGCGGCTCAAACCGCAAAACAGGTAATTACCCAGAGAATTCGAGAGGCCGAAAAAAATCTTATTTATGAAGAATTCAAAGGAAGGACGGGAGAGGTTATTACCGGTATAATTCAACGCACCGGGAAAAATCAGAATGTATTGATTCAACTGGGTAAAACAGAGGCTATCCTACCTCATAAGGAACAAATATTCAACGAAAAATACAAAGTCGGTGACCGCATAAAATGTTATATTCTGAATGCCATAATTGGTAATAGAGGTCCGGAAATTATTCTTTCCCGAACATATCCGGAGTTGGTTAAGAGGTTATTTGAGATGGAAGTCCCTGAGATATATGAAAATATTGTCAGTATAAAGTCCGTTTCACGGGTTCCAGGACATCGGGCAAAGATTGCTGTAGCCTCTGTTGATTCTAATGTCGATGCCGTCGGAGCATGTGTCGGTATGAAGGGAATGAGGGTTCAGGCAGTTATCAAAGAACTGAACGGCGAAAAAATAGATGTTGTTGGCTATTCCGAAGACCCAGCAGTGTTTATTAAAAATGCTCTTTCTCCAGCTAAGGTTGAGGAGGTTATTGTCGATAAGGAAACAAAAAGTTCATTAGTCATTGTTCCCGATGACCAACTCTCTTTAGCTATTGGTAAAGAAGGACAAAATGTTCGCTTAGCGGCTAAATTAACAAACTGGAGAATCGATATTAAAAGCAAGTCCCAAATAACTAAAGAAAGAGAGGCAGAATTACTCAAAAAAGCAGAAGAACTGGCTAAAAAGAAAGAAGAAGAAACTGGTGATATTAAAGAGTTGTCAGGAGTTGGACCGAAATTAGAATCGAAATTGAAAGAGGCAGGATTTAAAACCATAGAAGACATTGCCAAATCTACCATCAAGGAATTAACAGCCATTCCTTTACTTGGCAAGGTTAAGGCCGAAAAGTTGTTGAAAGAGGCTAAGGAAAGACAGAAATAAGTCATCTAAGACTTATAAAACCTATAATATTAATTAAGGTGAATAAAAATGCGTGTTCATGAGATTGCCAAAAAATTGAATATGGATAACAAGGTGTTGGTTTCTGAGTTGAAAGGAATGGGAATGGACATTAAGAGTGCCTTAAATTCTCTGGATGAAGAAACAAGCCAGCTAGTAATTAACCTTTTTTCTACCGGAAAACCCGCTCAACCTGTTATTCCTAAAAAGAAAAAGATTTCACTTGCCTTTTCTTGCAGAGTAAGTGATTTAGCTAAGATAATAGGTATAAAACCTGCCGAATTGATCAAAACACTATTTTCTCACGGCATATCGGCTACTATCAATGAGCAAATAACCCAAGAGATAATAAATCAAGTTAGTTTGATTTATCATCTGGATATTGAAATTTCGATTCCAGAGGAAGAAAAAGAGGAAATAGAAGAAGAGGCATCTTTGGGACAGCCGAGGGCACCAGTGGTAACTATTATGGGGCATGTTGACCATGGCAAGACCAAACTTTTGGATACTATTCGTCAAGCCAATGTAATCGATACCGAAGCTGGTGGAATTACACAGCATATAGGTGCCTACAAAGTAAAGATAAAAGAAGGGGAGGTAGTTTTCTTGGATACCCCGGGACATGAGGCGTTTAGCGCTATGCGAACCAGGGGTGCCCATGTTACGGATATAGTTGTTTTAGTTGTGGCCGCAGATGATGGTATTATGCCCCAAACCGTTGAGGCAATAAACCATGCCAGGGCCGCCAATGTTCCTATAGTCGTAGCCATCAATAAGGTTGATTTACCTGGAATCAACAAGGAAAAGGTTTATAAACAACTGGCTGATAATAACCTTCTGGTTGAGCAATGGGGTGGAAAAACTATTTGTTGTGAGGTCTCGGCTAAACAAAAAATAGGTATTGACCATCTCCTGGAAATGTTACTCTTAGAGGCAGAAATGTTAGAGTTAAAGGCTAATCCCAACAAAAGGGCGCAGGGCACGATTATCGAATCCAGGCTTGATAAAGGTAAAGGCCCTGTGGCCACTGTTTTGGTCCAGAGCGGAACATTACATAAAGGTGATGTCTTTATTAACGGTACCTCTTGTGGACGAGTAAGGGCAATGTTTAACGATAAAAATGAGAGAATCAATTCTGCCGGTCCTTCTACGCCAGTTGAGGTGGTTGGATTTTCCAAAATATGTCAGGTAGGAGATTTATTTAAGGTAGTTGAGGATACCAAAAAGGCAAAACAAATATGTCTGAAATTACAAGAAAATAAAAAAATGTCTGAAGAAAAACTCCCCACTCGAATCACCTTGAATGACCTTTACTTACAAATCAAAGAAGGTAAGGTCAAGGAATTGGATGTTATCATTAAGGCAGATGTAGGCGGCTCTGTTGAGGTATTGAAACATACCTTTGAAAAACTTGGCAATAAAGAGGTAAAAATCAAGGTTATACACAGTGGTATAGGGGAAGTAAATGAATCCGATATAATCTTAGCCTCAGCTTCGAATGCCATCATTATCAGTTTTCATTTACCTCTAAAAGATGACATTAAAGCCCTGGGACAAACCTATGGGGTGGATATACGCTCTTATAATATTATTTATGATGTTACCAATGAGGTTAAAAAGGCATTAGAAGGGCTTTTAGAACCTAAATACAAGGAGATATTGTTAGGTATAGCCGAGGTAAGAGAAATTTTTAAGGCATCTAAAATTGGGGTAGTCTGTGGCTGTTATATAAAAGAAGGAAAGATATCTAAAGGTAGCAATGCCCGGGTAATTAGAAATGATAAACTTGTCGTTGAAACTCGAATGATTTCTCTACGAAGATTTAAAGAAGATGTCAATGAAGTAATAGCCGGCCTTGAGTGTGGTATTGGCTTAGAGAAAATTACGGATGTCCAGGTAGGGGATATCATTGAAATCTATACCCAGGAAAAGATTGTCCAGAAACTATAGTGCTTTATGATATTTGTCGTGAGGTAATAATTAATAATTATTAAAATGGTTATAGGTAGTTGTACGGTTACAATTCATATCCCAGAAAGTAATTCTCTAAAACATAAACGCTATGTCCTGAAAAGTATTATGGACCGGGTAAAAAATAGGTTTAATGTCTCGATTGCAGAAATAGATTTAAAAGACTTATGGCAGAAGGCTACGCTGGGTATTGTCTGTGTAAATAGCGATTCCCAACATGCCAATGAGACATTATCTAAGGTGGTTAATTTGATTGAAAGCGGTCTGACTGAGGGATATATCATTGATTATGGGATTGAGATAGTTTAAGAAATTAATTATCAATTAATAATCAATAATTGATAATTAATAGAGGTAATCTATGGACAGTGTTAGAATTGCCAAGGTTGATTCTTTACTCCAATCAGAAATCAGCGATATTATCAAAAGGGAAATAAAAGACCCACGCATTGGATTTGTCTCCATTACCAAAGTGGAGGTTTCAAAAGACTTACATGTAGCCAAAGTATTTATTAGTCTGTATGGTGATGAAAAATCAAAACAGAAAACATTAGACGGCTTGATAAGTGCCGCAGGCTTTATTCATAATGAATTGAAAAAACGCCTGCGGATTAAATTTATCCCAGAGATTGTCTTTAAAATTGATACCTCGATTGAATATGGAGTGCATATTTCCAAAGTAATAGAGGAGTTGAAAGAGAAATGATGTGTGATTCAGACAGTAGACTATCGACATCAGATTTTAGACTTAATGGAAAAAATGGCTTGAGATAATATTCGGATAAAGGTTGACAAATAGCAAATAGTCTTAAAAACATCCCGGGATTAACTTTCATACCTACAAAAAGTCTGATGTCTAAAGTCTGAAGTCCAGTGTCTGCATCACAGAGAAAGGATAAAGATAAATGGAGGAGATACTTTCTCCAATCATAAATCTATTGCAAAAAGAGGATAATTTTTTAATTACCGCTCATATCCGTCCTGAAGGGGATTCAATCGGCAGTCAATTAGCTATGGCTATTTTGCTTCAAAGATTAGGTAAGCAAGTAACTATTATCAATGAAGACCCTGCGCCAGAACTTTATTATTTTCTGCCCCAATGTGAAAAAATCCTGACCTACTCCCCGGAATATGAAAAAACAGGTTTAAAACCTGTTCGTAGATTCGATGTGGCTATCGTCTTAGATTGCAATCAATTCGAGCGAGTAGGTAAAGTGGCTTCAATCGTCCGCAATACCCCGGTAATTATTAATATTGACCATCATCCGGACTCTCCTGGCATAGGTAAATATAATTATATTGATACAGCGGCCAGTGCCTGTGCCGAACAAATCTATATGATTATTAAGGCTATGGATTTTAAATTGGATTATGAGTTAGCACTACTTATTTATGTGGGCATTATGACCGATACCGGTGGCTTTAGACAGGTAAATACCACCCCTCTTTCTCATCAAATAGTGGCTGAATTATTGAGCTACGGTATTTTACCTAATGAGATTGCCAATCAAATTTATGAGGTGAATACGGTTTCTTCGGTCAAATTATTAGGGATGATTTTAAGCGGTCTGGAAACAAGGCAAAATGGGAGAATAGCTTTAGCGGCCATTACCCAGAATATGCTTAAAGAGGTAGGTTTTACTACTGAACTCGAACCGGAACGAATAATAAACCAGATCAGGTCTATCAAAGGCGTAGAGATAAGTATCCTTCTCAGGGATTTGGGACAAAATAAGGTCAAGGTAAATTTACGCTCGAAATCCTCATTCAATGTGAGTGCCATAGCCAAGATTTTCGATGGTGGAGGACATATCCGCGCCGCCGGCTGTGTCATCGAAGGAACATTAGAAGAGGTAAAAAAGAAGGTAGTAGATGAGGTAGAAAGAAGGCTAATTTAGGAGAACAGATAATTTGAAAGGATTTTTTTATCACGAAATAACGAAAGGATGAAAGCACGAAATGGAATTTGAAAAGTTAGTAGTAAATTAAAGTTCTTTCGTGTTTTCTGATTTTCGTGTTTTCGTGATAAGATTTTTATATTGTGCTTTCAAATCGTCTGTTAGGAGAACAAGATGCTCGACATAAAGGAATTCCTCCAAAAGACAGATTTGCTGAATAAACTTGCTCAATTGACAGATATCCCCTTGTTTATCATTGATTCTAAACAGGAGGCATTTCATAGCCATAAGTTATGTGAAGTAGTCAAACATACCGGAAGATGTCCTGGTGATTACCTGCGTCTTGTCTATGAAGTTATGAATTCAGATAAACCAGGTTGGGAAAAATGCGGCAGTGAATATTTAAGAATTGGTTTGCCAATAAGGATTAATAAAGAGGTTGCTGGGGTTTTAATAGGTTGTCAATCCTTAAAAAAACCAGACATTAAACCAAATCTACGATTAATCAGTGATATCTTTACTACCGCTATCTATAATGAATTTGAAATAAATGAGATGTCTAAAGAGATTACCGAACTTTATGAGGAGTTGAATCTTTTATATAATATCTCTAAAACGGTAAGTAATATATTTGATATAGATGCGGTATGTCAGATGTTGGTCGAAAAGGCAGTAGAGATGGTTCGGGTAGAGCGGGCATCCTTAATGCTTGTTGACCGCGAGAGGGCTTCACTTAGAATTGTTGCCGCTCATGGATTATCTCAAGAGATAGTTAAAAATACCCGGGTAAAGATAGGGGAAGGGATTGCGGGCAAGGTAGTAAAAGAGGGTAAACCTTTGATTGTTTCAGATATAGAGGAAGAAAATCTCAGCGATGAAGAAAGGATAAAACGATATAAAACCAAATCATTTATGAGTTTGCCTATAATTTCGGTTCCTTTGAAGGCGGTAGGAGAGGTAATTGGTGTCATAAATTTGACGGATAAAATAGACCGCAGTGTTTTTACATCAATGGAGTTGAAATTGCTGACCGCCCTGGCTACGCAAGGGGCAATAGCCATTAAGAATTTCTGGCTATTTACCGACATGAAAGAGCTGTTTTTGAATACAATTAAATCCCTTTCTTCAACCATAGATGCTAAAGATACCTATACCTATGGTCACTCCGACCGCGTAAGTAAAATAGGATTGGCCATAGCCGAGGAATTTAATCTTTCCTTTAAGGAGAGGGAGGTAATCTATTTAGCCGGACTTTTACATGATGTGGGTAAAATAGGTATAACCGAGAAAATCTTACATAAACCAACGAATTTAGATGAGGACGAATATGCCGAGATAAAAAAGCATCCAAGCATAAGTGCCCAGATTATAGGTTCAATAAAGCAGATGGAAGAGATTGTGCCCAGTATCCGCCATCACCATGAACGATTCGAAGGTGGTGGCTATCCTAATGGATTAAAAGGGAGAGAAATACCGCTTGGTGGAAGGATATTAGCTGTGGCCGATGCCTTTGATGCCATGACCTCGGATAGACCTTATCGGAAAAGATTCACTGTTGAGCATGCCATCTTACAGCTAAAAAAGTATGCCAATATTCAGTTTGACCCAGAGGTAGTCAATGCCTTCCTAAGAGCCTTTGAAAAAGGGAAAATATCAGGGATAGCCTGAATGCTGTGAGGTTATAATTTTTTCCTTTCTAATGGCCTACAGACTCTCCACCTTTTTTATAATTTGCCTGGCCGTTTCTTTTTTAGACAAAAGTGGTAATTCTTCAACTTCTCCATCCCTGGTAATAACTGTAACTTGAGTTGTATCCTTGCCAAATGCTGTTTTAATGTCATTGGCCACAATTAAATCCAGGTTTTTCTCTTTTAGTTTAACTTTGGCATTGGCAATAAGGTTTTCAGATTCTGCCGCAAACCCAACCAGGATTTGAGCCTGCTTTTTTTGACCAAGCTCGGCTAAAATATCAGGGGTTTTATTTAGTTCTATAACCGGCGGTAAGGTAGTTTTTTTAATCTTCTGGGATTTTATTTCCTTTGGTGAGAAATCCGCTACGGCGGCCGCACTTATAACTATATCAACGCAGGGAAATATCTTTAATACCTCATCCCTCATTTGTGAGGCGGTTTCCACAAAGATAGTTTGCACGCCTACTGGCGGTTCCAACTGGGTGGGTGCACTAATCAGCGTTACCTCGGCCCCAAATTCTTGCGCAACCTCAGCTAAGGCATAACCCATTTTACCTGATGAACGATTGCCGATGTAACGAATTGGGTCAATTGGCTCTTGAGTTCCACCTGCAGTAATCAGTATTTTCTTACCTTTTAGAGGGGTTACCGGTTCCAAAATAGCCCCAATCACCACTATAATTTTATGTACATCGGCTAATCTCCCTATCCCCTTCTCACCGCAGGCTAAATTGCCTACCTCAGGTTCAATAAAATAAATTCCCCGGTTTTTTAGTTTTTTTATATTTTCCTGAAGGATAGGATTGAGATACATCCTTTCATTCATCGCCGGGGCAATCAAAATCGGTGCTCTGCAGGCAAGGACAAATGTAGTTAAAAAATCATCCGCAATACCAGCGGCTATTTTACCAATGATATTTGCCGTAGCTGGTGCGATTAAAAGAATATCCGCCTTATCTGCCAGGCTGATATGCTCTACCTCAAAATTCGATGGAGTCTCAAAGAAATCTGTAATTACCTTGTTTTTGGATAGGGTCGCTAAGGTAAGTGGTGAGATAAAATGGGTTGCGGAGTTAGTCATTATGATGGTCACATTCGTCCCAAGTTTAACCAATTGACTCGTTAATTCCGCGGATTTATAAGCGGCAATACTACCTGTTATTCCCAGAACAATATTTTTATCTTTAAGCATCCTCCACTTCCAATTTTTTCAGCAATTCCTTGCCAATTCTTTTTACCCTGTTTTTTTCGGCAATAATAATGGATTTCAATTTACCTACCGTGACGCCTACATCATCATTGATAACACAATAATCATAGTTAAGGATATTTTTCAATTCCTCTTTGGCTAATAAAAATCGTTTTTCTATTTCTTCGGATGTATCGGTCATTCTATTGGATAATCTTGTCTTTAAATCCTCCAGAAAAGGTGGGGCAATAAAGATTAACACCGCGTTATCACTATATTCCTTTTTTATATTCATTGCTCCCTGGACATCGATGTCTAAGAGCACATCCATCCCGGCTAATGAATCCTCAAGGTTTTTTTTAGGGGTGCCGTAATAGTCGTCATAAACCTTTGCCCATTCTATAAAATCATTTTTTTTGATCCGCTTCTTAAATTCCTCAGTCGAGATAAAAAAGTAGTCCTGCCCATTAATTTCATTATCGCGTGGCTTGCGGGTAGTCATAGATACCGAAAAAATAAGGTTAGGTGTAGTTTGAAGCAATTTTTTACAGATAGTCGTTTTGCCCGCTCCAGAAGGAGCAGAGACCACGATAAGTAAATTTTCCCCCATTATGTCCTCCTTAGCAATTTTCGATTTTCGATTTTGGATTGAGGAATTTTAATATCTTCAATCCAAAATCCAAAATTAACTGATAATTGAGGCATTACCTCCTACTCCACATTTTGTATTTGTTCCCGAATCTTTTCCAATTCATTTTTGGCATTAAGAACCAATTGGATAATCTTCAAATCCCCTGTTTTAGAACCGATGGTATTTATCTCCCGATGTAATTCCTGGGCTAAAAATTCTAATTGTCGACCTACCGGCTTATCTGAAGTGATACTATCACTAAATTGCTGAAGATGACTTTTTAGACGCAGAAGTTCCTCCGTAATATCACATTTATCCGCAAATAGGGCTATTTCCTGGTAAAGACGGGTTTCATCAAGATGTGTCTTGTCAAAATTTATCTGTAAGGTCTCCAACCTTTTCTGTAATTTTTCTTTATAGTCCAGAACTACCTGGGGAGCCCTTTGTTCGATCTCGGTAACTAATTCTACCATAGAGTTAAGTCTTGTTTTAAATTCCGACTCTATTTTTTCACCCTCAACAACCCTGGTAGCAATCAATTCCTCTAAGGCTTGAGCTAATGGTTTTTGTAACCCTTCCCATGATTTATCCCTTTGCTCTGAGATACGGTTGGTAGTGACAATGCCTTCTAGACCAATTAGATGACTTAATTTAAGGTCATCTTTTAGTCGTAAGGATTTACTTAGTTCCCGAAAAGACTTAAGGTATGTCCTGGCTAACTCCTTATCGAGCTGGAATTTACTGACAGATGTATTCGGATTTTTAAGGATAATCGGGATATAGAGTTTTCCCCGTGCCACCTCAGTTATAACATATTCCTTGATTTTATTTTCAAGGTAGGTCATAAAAGGAGGCAAGGAAACCTTTATCTCACAATACTTATGATTTACCGCTTGAATCTCTACGATAAGATATTCATTACTACTCCGACCATAGCCGGTCATACTTTTAAGCATATTTTTCCTTTAGAATAGAGATTATATGTCTTATAGGTCATATATGACCTATAAGACATATAATCTCTATTCTATCATTTTTCTTGACATTTGTCAATAAAAAATGTATATTAGAATTATGCGGTTATATCAAAAGATTATTATGGTCTGTTTGATACTTATAGTGTCCATATTTATAGGTGTGGTCAGTTCTGTAATAATTATCAAGCAGGCAAGGCGAACTACCGGTGAGATTTATTGGAAGACGGTCAGTGAAAGTCGAATGTTGTCAACTACTGCCGGTATCGAAATACTTAAAAAATTTATTGATAGTCATCCTGATTCTGAGTATGTAGAAGATGTTTATTACCATATTTGTAAAATGGAATTCAAGGAATGTGTGACCACAAACAAAAATTGGCACAAACCATTAAAAGCCTACCTTGATTTATTAAAAAGATACCCTCAAGGTAAATATTTAGAGCCGGTTAGATTTTTTATTCCCTTTTGTTATGCTAAAAATAATGATTATGTTATGGCTATTGCCAGATTCAAAGAATTTTTAAGTCTGTTTCCCAAAAGTGATTTAGCTGATGAGGCTGCTTATAACATGGGACGACTTTATTGGGCATTAGGAAATTTCAGAAAGTCTAAACAGGCGTATGAATTAGTTGTTAAGAAATACCCTGAGGAGGATTTGGTTGATGAGGCATTATTTAGAAAAGGGGAGGTATACTTAGCTCAAGAGAATTTTAGCAAGGCTATTTCCCAATTTCAACAGGTTAATCGTAAATTTTACAGAGGTAAAATAGTTCCTTACTCTCGGGCAATGATCGGATTTTGTCTGTATTTGCAACATAAATTTATCCCTGCAAAACAGGCTTACTTAAAGGTATTAGCCGATTATCCCCAGACATCTCTTCAGGATGACATAAAAGATTTTATCAACGGTATGTTCCCTAAATTTTTGCCGATTCAGGAGGAATCACAAGATAAGACAATCCATTTTTTGTGTTTGGATAACGGCATTATCTATAATAAAGATAATCTTGTCTCCCTGGTAAATTTCAACAAAGATGATCTGAATAAAATGCGAATCTTTCCTTTTAATACAAAGATATTTCTTTCCCCTTCAGGGAATGAATTTATCGTTGGTAGTGGCGATGACCTCTGGATGGTAAGTATCGATGGCCGGCAAAAAACAAAGATTATCGAACACACTGGGAAAAAGGTTAATATCCTCTGGTCTTTTGATGGGCAGGCCATTATTTATGAAACCGAAAATGCACTTTACCTGATTCCAGGTTTAAAATCTGCACCAGGTTTTAAACCTGTACCAGGTTTTAAACCTGTTAAACTTGTTGAAAAACCGGTTGAGTCTGCTTCTATGTTTCAAACCTGTTCATTTTCTCCCTCCTGGTTCAAGGATAAAATTGCCTGCCTGGATTGGAGTAAAGACGGTAATTTTGCCGACTTAGTTATATTCGATTCTAAGGGTAACAGGGAAAAGGTAATAAAAAAAGTCCTGGACAGGCAAATTCGCCTTTGCGAAGAATTTGTCTGGTCCCCGGATGGTCATAAAATTATTTATGGAATAACTCGTAAATGGGCGAAAGGCATAGTAGAAGAGTTGCGAGTGGTTGATGTTGTGCGTGGTATTGTCAGAACATTGGTTTATGATAGTGCCCGTGATATTTGTTGGTCGCCTGATTCATCCAAAATTTGCTATTCTAACTATCGCGGGACATTAGTTATCGATGCCAATGGTAAGAATTGGCAACATCTGTCTCATATCAGAATGGGTCAGCTTCGCTGGAGGTCTAATCAAACCCTGTGCGGAATAGGTATCAGAAACGGGTCTTTTGTTTATCGAACCCTGAATTTGGACTGTAAAACCAAAAAATCGATGCTCAAGGAAAATAACCCGCTTTTATCTAAAAATGGACAATCTGTAGCTTATAACGATGAAAAAGATAGACTGGTGATAGAAAATATCTCCACCGGCCGTAAATTATTATTTCCTCCAAAACTAAAACCCGTCCAATGGCTTTCTGGTAGCCCAAAGATTATTTGCTTTGATACCAAAGATTATTGGCTAATCGATATATCCCTCCGCAAGAAACAGCGAATCTATCAAGGAACGCCGGTAATCCTGTTATCCTCTTTTGAAAAACTTAGATTTATCCCCAAATCCTATGATGGGGTTTCTATCTATGGTAATCTGGGAAGAAATATCGTCCGCTTCCAGGTTATAAACCTGTTCCAGGTTTATAACCTGTTAAAAGATAATAACAAATATCTACTCACTTTACAAGGTGGCAAAAATCCTCTTGTTTCGCAAGGATATGTTGTATATGAAAATGCAGGGAACCTATGGATTATGCGTTCCGATGGGACCCAAAAATCCCAACTTACCTTATTTGGCGGAAAATGTCCCAATTGGTTCGGAGACAGGTTTATAACCTGGGACAAAATAATATTTGAGCAACCCTCAAGAAGTGCCTCAAATTGGTGGAATTTTGATTTAAGGGTAAATCAAAGATTGCATGAGGAAAAGGGCAGGATTGCCCGCGAGTATTTGTTAGAGGTTCTCCAACCGGTAAATTCTCAGGAAAATATTTGCATCATCGCTAAGGATGGAACTAATTATGAGAAATTGATTAATCAGGGGAGTAATCCGGATGTGTTTGTTATAACGGGCAAAATAGCCTTTGAACGCGAAGGAATGATTTGGGTTAGGGAAGGCGAAAAAGAAATTAAATTAGTTAAAGGTAACTGCCCAAGATGGTCTTGTGACGGTAAAACCCTTGCTTATCTCAAGGATGGTAACCTCTGGATAATTGATAAACAAGAAAAGAAGGTAGAAGAGAATATTGAAGATTTTGATTGGTTGGCAGATAATAAAATTACTTACTCTAAAAACAGGGCATTGTTTATTAGGGATATCTCTACAGATAAAGTAATTCAATTGACTAAAAGTTTATGACCTTAGTACTACTCAATTGATGGATAAGAACAATAGTAATAAAGTAACTCAATCTTCCAGATTGAGGAATAAACGAATAATCACAAGCAAGGATGCTTGTGTTACTTTAATCCATCAATTGAGGTATGACAGAGCATTAGGCTGTAAAATGTTATGGTTTAAATATCTTAAATTTAACAATACCAAATTTATGAAGGAGGTATTTAAGTAGGGTTATCAGGGTGTTTATTCCATAAATAACGCTTACCTTAAAATTAACCGAAGAGGCGTCTTTGAAATATTTAGTGCTCACAGGGATTTCTGCTACCTTAAATTTAAAATATACCGCCTGAGCAATTATCTCGGTATCAAAGACAAAATTATTTGAATTCCGCAAGAAAGGGACTGTTTCAAGGAATTTTCTACTATAGGCTCTATAGCCGGTATGGCATTCAGAAAATTTTGTGCCAAACACCAGATTTTCGATAGTGGTCAGAAATTTATTTGCCAAAATTTTATATATAGGCATCTTACCTTTTAGAGCCGCACCTTTAATCAACATCCGAGAACCTAAAACCATATCCGCTTTACCTTGTTTGATTGGCTCTATTAGTTGAGGTAATACCTTTGGGTCATATTGCCCATCAGGGTGAAGCATAATAACTATATCTGCTTTATCTCTTAATGCCTCCATATAGCAGGTTTTTTGGTTACCGCCGTAGCCAACATTATGAGGATGAGTAATTACCTTTAAATTGAGTTTATTAGCCAGTTGTGTAGTTTCATCCTTACTGGCGTCATCAACTAATATAATCTCATCGGCAACCCCTTCCGGTATTTGCACATAAGTCATATTAAGCGTCTTAGCCGCATTATACGCAGGCATGATTATAACAACCTTTGTTTTGTTATCTTCCATTTCCGGGGAAATATTACCATGTTTTTTAATGAAAGTCAAGGAGATTTTTTAAGGGGCAGTTCTGAAGAGTAAATTTTCAGGGTTCTTCTTTTTAAGGTAGGATTCGGGGACAAGATGGTATGTTAATTTAAAAAGGGTAGGCTTCGCCTGTGT
>SBAY01000131.1 GCA_005239945.1 Nitrospira sp. | reverse complement strand
CTATGCGTGGGATTTGGTGCTGAGATGGTTGCTAACCTTTACTCAGACCAGACTTTCACTGATAAGAACTAATAAACTTGCTCGGCACACTCATTTTAAGCACCTCCTCGTATAATTAAAAGTTATGAATTAAAAATCATAAATTCTTTTCTCTTTCCTCAATTTTTAATTTTTAATTCATAATTTTTAATTACTCACCCTCCTTTAATTTTTGCCATAGTTTAGCACAGATTATCATTAAAGTCAAGCGAAATTTTGGGGTATGAGGTAACCGCTCAGTGAACGGTGGAAAGTAACCACAAGAACGGATGTTGGAAGCCTCAATTTATTGAGGGCATTGTATTACCCCTTGTTCCTGTCCAAAACTATCTGAGACAGAAAACAGATTTCTCTATCAATCATTGGCCGATTACTTTTGTCCTCCCACATCTACCTGTATAACTACTTGAATTTCATTACCCAGCAATCTTTTACCTATTTCTACAAATTTTGATGAGGCATCACTGACATAGAATTTATAGGTAGGATTAGGGTTTTGTTGCCGTAATAAATTATTTTGGCTCAATACCTTTTTAGTTTCTTCGGCTACCTCAATCGCTGAATCGACTAAAACCACTTCATCCCCCATAACCGCTTGAATAATGCCTTTCAAGAACGGGTAATGGGTACAACCTAAGATAAGGGTATCGATTTGATTTTCTTTTAATGGGATTAAGTATTCCTGAGCCACTAATTTAGTAACTTCATGCTCCAGCCAACCTTCTTCTACCAATGGGACAAATAAAGGGCAAGGTTGACTTAAGATCTGGATATCCGGGGCCATGGTTTTAATTGCCTCAGGATAGGCATTGCTGGATATTGTGGCCTGAGTACCAATGACACCTATCCATTTAGACCTGGTTGATTTTATTGCCTTTAACACCCCAGGCTCAAGGACACCGATAATTGGTAAGTGAAATCTTTCTTTTAATGTGGCTAAGGCTAAAGACGAGGCGGTATTACAGGCGACAACTATCATTTTCACCTGGTGTTTAATTAGAAACTCGGCAATTTCAATAGAAAATCGTCTGACCGTCTCGGGTGATTTTGTCCCATAAGGTGTTCTGGCAATATCCCCAAAATAAATTATATCCTCTGCCGGCAGGGTGTTTATTACCTCTGCGACAACTGTTAGTCCACCAACACCCGAATCAAATATACCAATCGGTAATTCCTTCATTTTACTTCTCACTTTCAAGAGGTTTTAGACCATTAAAAATTACGAAAGTCCAGTTTATTATATCTTTTAGAATCTTGAAAGATACTATTACTAAAGCTCCGTTTTGTTCTCTGATTTTTATTCAGCATTCAAAAACCTCCTCAGCTACCACCTATATTCTACATTCGATATTTCGTTTTATGGAAACTTTTGACTAATACCTGCTATATTTCGTCAAACACTTAATTTATTCTTTTCATTCACCGTTATTACCTTCGGCTGGTAATTTTTTGCCTCTTCGTCGGTCATTAAACAATAGGAGATAATGATAATTAAATCCCCTTTATGTCCCCAGCGAGCGGCCGCACCATTCAGGCAAATCTTACCAGAACCTTTTTCCCCTGCCAATACATAGGTTTCTACCCGTGAACCATTGTGAAGATTGACTATCTGAACGCGCTCATTGGGCATAATATCTGCCGCCATCAATAATTCCTCATCAATAGTTATACTACCCATATAATGCAGGTTAGTTTCAGTAATAGTTGCTCGATGAATTTTAGATTTACATATTGTTCTTAACATTTTCAATCCTCCATATCAAAATTTAATGAAAATCCGTCCTTTCCTTACTTGTCTCATACGCCGGATTAATAAATTTCAATATTACTCGACCTAATTTAGCATCATTATTTTTCTTCTTTGTCCTTGCCTGACTTGCCAAACCTGTCAAACCTGTCTAACATTATTTTCCCTCCTCAAATATTTTGGGAAGGGCTCTTTTATGTGCAGAACACTTGATTAAATTTTCAACCTTAGACAGAATATGTGCATCAGTATCTTCAGTCATTTTAGACTCTAAAGCCTGTATGGTTTTATCCAGTTCTGCATAAGTAATACCTAATTCCCCTTCATCTGTTTGTCCTTCCCATAAACCTGCAGAGGGAGGTTTATCGATTATTTCTTTTGGAATACCAAGTTCTTTGGCTAATTCCCTTACCTGCGATTTTACCAAGCCACCAATAGGTAAGATATCCACACCGCCGTCCCCATATTTTGTGAAGTAACCTACCATAATCTCTGATTTATTTCCTGTGCCGGCCACAAGATAGTTAAGGTTATTGGCATAATAGTAGAGGGTAATCATCCGTAACCGTGGTTTTAAATTAGCTAATGCCAACTTGTTACCAGAAGGTAATACCTCCAGCATCCCTCTATAGACAGCCTCTAAATTTATCCGTTCGGTCTTGATACCCAATTGTGAAGCAACAAAAAGGGCATCTTCTTCATCCACAGGGCTACCCCCACAAGGCATTATTAACCCCAGCACTCTGTCTCCTACGGCTTTTCTTGATAGGGCGGCAACTACAGAGGAATCAACACCGCCACTTAATCCAAGCACTACACCTTCTACCCTGGCTTGTTCTACCTGAATTCTAATCCAATTAGTAATATCATCCACAAGTTTCATTTTATCATCCTAAACTAAAGAATTAATCTTTCCATTACTTTTGTACCTTATGGCAAGAATTTTTTTCATATCCCCTATTTCCTGACACCAAAATCCTTACCTATGGCTTACCAAATAATCTTCTCACGACAGACAAAAGATTTTCTGAATCAATCGGTTCTATGATATAGTCCGTTGCCCCTAATTGTATTGCCTCTCCTACATAAGATTCATAACCCCTACTTCCTAAAACCAGAATTTTTACATTTGGATTAATAGCCATAATTCTTCTTACAATCTCAACCCCCATCATGTCCAGGATATTGATAATAACTAAGTTAGGTTTAAGCATTCGATATTTTTCTACTGCCTCTATGCCACCGTTACTTTCCCAGCATTCACCTATTGCATTTTTGAGGAGTAAATCACGGATTTCTCCCCTGCGCAATGCTGAATCATCGACAATAAGAATCTTTATCATATTCCCTCTCGTAACCGTTCAGGTTGTTTAGGCTATAGGCTGTAGACTGTTAGCTATTGAGTATTGACCACCCAAAATCTTCTCATTTTCCATGTTTTTGAGTCGTAATCAAAACCGTGGTTATCAAATCCCTGAGTTT
>SBAY01000342.1 GCA_005239945.1 Nitrospira sp. | reverse complement strand
TTTTCCCCAATTTCCAATTTCTAATTTCTGCAAGAAATCATAAGAAAAACGATAAAAATGAACTGTTCCCTATCTATCAAATCACCTGTGACGGAGCACCAGGCTACATTTGGTAAAAAAGCGGATAAAAAAGGAAGACAAAATGAAGATTAAATTCACTCTTATCCTAATTAACATGATGGTTTTTTCGGTAATTTCTTTTTTTGCCTTTGCGGATGAAGGTGATGAGCTACAAAAAGTAGTAAAAGGTAACCGTATTTTTGGTTTCCACTTGTATCAAAAATTGGGCGAAAGCGAGGGTAACTTATTTTTTTCACCCTATAGTATTTCCACAGCACTGGCTATGACTTACGCAGGTGCACGAGGTCAAACAGAGAAAGAAATGGCCGAAGTTTTGCATTTCACTTTAAAACAAGAGCCGTTACACCTTTCATTTTCAAGACTTCAATCGCAACTCAATGCCATCCAGGATAAAGGACATGTTAAACTTAGCCTGGCTAATTCATTATGGTGTCAACAAGATTATTATTTTCTTGATACTTTTTTCAATCTGAACAAAAAATATTATGGTGCTGGTTTAAATTTTGTTGACTTTAAAAGAAAAACCGAAGAGGCAAGAATCGCCATAAATACATGGGTAGAAAAAGAAACTCAACAAAAAATTAAAGAGTTGATTAAACCAGGTATAATTGAGCGTTTAACCAGATTAGTTCTATGTAATGCAATATATTTCAAAGGTAACTGGTTAAGTCAATTTGATAAAAAAAAGACAGCCGAGGCTGATTTTCATATTTCATCTAATAAAACTATAAAGGTTCCCCTGATGAATCAAAAATCAGGGTTTAGATTTAAAAACTTTGGCAATTTTAGCGCTATAGAACTGCCATACGAAGGAAATGATTTATCCATGATAATTTTTCTACCTAAAGAAGTTGATGGTTTACCTGCTCTTGAGCAAAAGCTAACCGAGGACAGTGTGAAAAATTGGTTAGACGAGCTTTCAAAATCTTACAAGCAAGAAATATTCGTGAGTTTACCTAAATTTAAAACTACCTGCGAATTTCAGTTAGGGGAGGTGTTGGCTGAAATGGGTATGCCAGGTGCCTTTTCACTTCCACCAGCTAATTTTTCTGGAATGACTGGCAAAAAAGATCTTTTTATAAGTAATGTCATTCATAAGGCCTTTGTGGATGTGAATGAAGAAGGGACAGAAGCGGCGGCAGCTACAGCCGTGGTTATGAAGAGAATAGCAATAAGTAGACCGCTAACATTTCGAGCAGACCATCCCTTCATTTTCTTGATACGCGAAAATCAAACAGAAGGCATTTTATTTATTGGCAGGATTATTGACCCAACAAAATAATATTATTCAGAAAAGGACTTCAATTCAGACATTAGACCATAGACTAAAGACCTGAGTCGTAAACGGTTAGCCGGAAGCTTAAGCTTTCAGTTTTTGGATGAGACAGGTGTTTATACATTATCTTTTTCTCCATCTGAAAGCTGACGGCTGAACGCTGAATGTTTACGACTTAAGTCTGAGGTCTAAAGTCTGAAGTCTAATGTCTGAATTGAAGAAAGAGGAGGTAAAGAATGGATAATGGCTGGCAAGGAATAATCGAGGCATATAAAGAATTTTTGCCGGTGAGCGCTCAGACGCCCATAGTTAGCCTTAAAGAGGGTAACACGCCGTTGATTGAGGCTAAGAATTTGAGTCAGGCAATCGGAGGAAACTTACAGATTTGGCTAAAATATGAGGGCTTGAATCCCACGGGTTCCTTCAAGGACCGGGGCATGACCATGGCTATTTCTAAGGCATTAGAAGAAGGCTCAAAGGCAGTAATGTGTGCTTCAACGGGCAATACATCTGCCTCAGCCGCCTGCTATGCCGCAAAGGCAAAAATGGATTGCGTGGTCTTAATCCCGGAAGGGGCGATTGCCTTAGGTAAACTGGCTCAGACATTGATGCATGGGGCAAAGGTATTAGCCGTGCAGGGTAACTTTGATGATGCCTTGAATTTAGTGCGTGAAATTACGGCTAAATACCCAATTACCTTAGTCAATTCCCTCAACCCATACCGTCTCGAGGGGCAAAAAACCGGGGCATTTGAAATATGCGATGTGCTTGGTGGTTCTCCTGACTACCACGCCATTCCGGTCGGTAACGCAGGAAATATCACTGCCTACTGGAAAGGATACAAAGAGTATAAACAAGCAGGAAAGATAAATACCTTACCAAGGATGATTGGTTTTCAGGCGGCAGGGGCGGCGCCAATCGTTGAAGGAAAAATAATCGAAAACCCACAAACAATTGCTACCGCCATTAAAATCGGCAATCCTGCCAGCTGGAAACAGGCCGAGGCAGCCAGAGATGAATCCGGTGGGTTGATCGATAAGGTTACGGATGACGAAATTATCGAGGCATACAAGATGTTGGCCTCACTGGAGGGGGTATTTGTTGAACCGGCCTCTGCGGCCTCCGTTGCCGGGGTAATTAAGCTAAATAAACAAGGATATTTTACCCGATTACCGATTACCGATTACCGATTACCAACTATTGTCTGCATCCTGACAGGACATGGATTAAAAGACCCTGATAGGGCTATCAAGGTGGCTACCCAACCTACAATCGTTCCGGCAAAATTGAAAAAAGTGGTAGCGGCCATTGGATACTGAGAAAATGTAGCAGAGGAGGTGTTCCCATGATAGAATTTGATCGTATTAGCTTTGACCTGAATGTAATGGGTGGACGGGCATGCATTCGAGGAATGCGTATTACGGTCTCTTTAATTGTTAACTTGATTGCTAACGGCATGAGCACTGAGGAAATTCTCAAAGCATATCCGTATTTGGAAAGAGATGACATTCGCCAGGCGATTCAGTATGCTGCCTGGTTGGCTGAAGAAAGTATTCATCCGTTGGAGGTAGCGTTTGCATGAAATTTTTAGCAGACATGGGCATCTCTCCAAAGACAGTAGCCTTTTTACAATATCTGGGATACGATGCTGTCCATTTACACGATCAAGGACTTGATAGGTTGCCAGATATTACCATTTTAGCCAAAGCCAGAGATGAAAGGCGTATTCTTCTGACACATGACCTTGATTTTGGCGAATTAGTAGCAATTAGTGGAGCTAAGTTGGCCAGTGTTATCACTTTTCGATTACGCAATATGCATCCTGAGCGAGTAAACCGTTATCTACAAACAATCATCACCCAGCATCAAAATATACTTGAGCAGGGTGTTATCATTAGTGTGACCGAGGGACTGATTCGGGTAAAATCTCTTCCCATTGAAGATAATTAGCTGTTGAGTAAGCAAGATGGTCGTAAGCATTCAGACTCTTAAAGCCTGATACCTGAATGCTTAACTTTAGAAAGGAACAATTACTATGAAATATATTCTCTTAGTTGGTGATGGCATGGCGGATTATCCCATAGAGAAATTAGGTGGAAAAACACCCCTTCAGGTGGCGCATACCCCAAACTTAGATTACTTAGCTAAAAATGGGGTTGTGGGCATGATTAGAACTGTTCCTAAGGGAATGTCGCCAGGTAGTGATGTCGCCAATCTATCTGTCCTGGGCTATGACCCTGAAAAATATTATAGTGGTCGGGCACCCCTTGAAGCTGTAAGTATGGGCATTAAACTAAAAGGAGACGAGATTGCCTTTAGATGTAATTTGGTCACCATAGAGGGAAAAATTCTAACGGATTACAGTGCTGGGCATATTTCAAGCAGTGAGGCTAAAAAATTAATCAAGTTTTTGGATAAAACACTCGGTAGTGACGAGGTCAATTTTTACCCAGGGGTTAGTTACCGCCATCTAGTAGTCATAAAAGATTATGTCTTGAAAACTACCTCCTGTCTCCTGCCTTCTACCTCCTACCCCCTGGTTTGCACTCCACCTCACGACATCACTGAAAAACCTTATGAACCTTATTTACCTACAGGTTCAGGGGCACAAATTATTCGGGAATTAATGTTTGCTTCTCAGGAATTTTTACAAAATCATCATGTTAATCAAAACAGGAAGAAGGGAAATAAAAACCAGGCAAATATGATCTGGCTATGGGGTCAGGGCAAACCTCCAAAAATATCTACCTTTGGTCAACGATTTGGTCTTACTGGAGCAGTTATTTCTGCGGTTGATTTAGTTAAGGGCATAGGAAAATGCGCCGGATTAGAAATCATTAATGTCCCGGGAGCAACCGGTTATCTTGATACAAATTTTGTGGGTAAGGCTGAATACGCCCTGGCGGCGTTAAAGAATAATGATTTTGTCTTTATTCATGTAGAGGCACCTGATGAAGCAGGACATAATGGTGATTTACAGGCAAAGATTAAGGCGATTGAGGATTTCGATTCGATGACTGTAGGCACTATTGTCAAGTCACTGCCAAAATTCGAAGGTAAAGTGAGAATTTTAGCCTTAACTGACCACCCAACCCCAATTTCAATAAAAACACATACCGCAGATGAGGTTCCGTTCATCCTCTTTGGCTATAATCTTACCCCGGATAATATAACCTCCTATAATGAGTCATCTCCTAAAAATAGCCTTCTCCATTTTGAGAAGGGATATACCTTGATGGATTATTTTATAAGGGGATAAGTTCATTTCAAATTGTAAATTGTAAATTGTAAATTTTAAATTTTAAATTTACAATTTGAAATTTACAATTTGAAATGAACTTATCCCCTTATCTCCCCAATCTCCACATCTCCTTTTCTTACACTACCTGAACGCTTAGGTAATTTATTTAAGCAGAAAAAGGGTTTAAAGACTCGAAAAGATGAGATTTTTCGCCTCCTGAATTAATCGCTTTTCCTCTTCTTTTGCCTCTTCACTCATTAGTTCGGCTACCAGATTGATTTCATCTTTAGGGCTTATACTTCCCATAGAAACGGTTTTTATAGTCTCATCTTCTATAATTAATTCCTTTGTATCCAGGTCAAAATGAAAATTATGGTTACTCCCAAACTGTAATATTTCATAGGGTCTGAGTGTATGAAACAACTCCCGATTTATCGTGCCAATAAGACTACATTTTAGAATACTATCTGGATGACATACCTGCGAAAGTCGTTCGATAATATAAGGGGTTGGGTCCCCGGATGAAGGAAAGGTTGTCAATGAAATCTTAAATTCATTCATTGGCTGAGGCTCTATCTTGATGTATTCTAATGTTTCCATGCCTCCTTTATTTAGTTCTAAATAATAAAATCCTGTAGAATGAGACATCTCCCCAAAACTCATTCGTTCGGTTGCCCCGGGGATAATCACCTGCTTATTCCCTATTTCAAACACCTCAGTTTTGTGTTGATGTCCTACAAAGACATAATTTACCCCTAACAATTGGGAAAGGGTCGCATACCTTAACAAAGGTTCATTGACATCCCTGGGCATATGATTTTCAATGCCATAATGAAGCAAAAGGATATTTATATCGCCAATGGTAGGAAATGTAAGATTACTTAATGGGTCATCTTCTTTGATAAGTTTTGGATTGTAGGAAAGTCCTCCGACACTCACATCCAGGTTTTTAATTTTCGTTTTGATAGTTTGAATTTGCGTAGTTTCGTATAAAAGATGTGCCTGCTCAACCTCATGGAAGATGCGTTGAGGGATACCTTCTTTAGCAAAAGTCCGTGTTTTGGGAACATCGTGGGTTCCACCAATTAAAAATATCTGGATATTCTCTTTTAATAGCCGCTGGAACTCTTTAGCTACAAATATCAACTCAGTATTTCGAGGTTCCGGCATATCAAACAAGTCCCCAGCATGCAAAAACAAATCTACCTGTCGCTCAAGACTAAATTCGATTGTTTGTTGAAATGCCTTGCGAATTATCGCTCGTCGCGCCTCCAATCTAACAGGAGACATCTTGGCATAGTAATTATTTAAATGATTATCTGCCGTTAGAACTACTTTTATGCTCATTTTTCACCTTATAAATAATCTGTAATCCTTTTAATGTTAAGAAGGGAGCAACAGATTGAATATATCTTGATTCTGAACTAATCAATTCTGCTAAACCACCGGTAGCGACTACCTTTGGTTCTATATTGAGTTCTTCCTTGATTTTGGTGATTATTTCATCTACTTGTCCAACAAACCCATAGAAAATACCTGCCTGAATACTTTCAACCGTATTTTTACCAATTACTGTTTTGGGTTTTACTACCTCTACCTTTGGGAGTAAAGCCGTCTTTGTCCATAGTGCCTCAACACAAATTCCAATTCCTGGTGCAATGGCACCACCTAAGTATTCTCCTTTTTCCGAGATAACATCAAAGGTAGTTGCCGTACCAAAATCAACCACAATGGCAGGGCCTCCATAAAGGTGATACACTGCCACCGCATTGACAATTCTGTCTGCCCCTACTTCCTTCGGGTTATCATAAAAAATGGGAAATCGCACCTTTGTCCCCTCAACAAATCGAGCTTCAACACCAAAATAATCCTTTACCATCCGATTAAATACCGGCACCAATGATGGTACAACACAGGAAATGATAGCGGCTGAAATTTTCGATTTATCGCCGAAAAGATTAGAAAAGTCCTCTCCGTATTCATTAGCCGTCTTTTCCTTAACCGTAGCTATCCTGAAATGGCATTTCAACTCATCTCCATCATATACCCCAAAGAAAATAGTAGTATTACCAATATCAATGGTTAAAAGCATACATCTATCTCCTAAACTACATTTTAACAGATAAACGGCGAATTTGTCAATCAGAAAATGATGGGGGCAGAAATTCCTCAACTTTTAGTAATAATTTAAAGAAATGGATATTTTGAGGGGAAAAACCCTTTGAAAAGGGTTTTTCCCCTCAAACTCCCCTTTTCCTAAACTTTTTAACCACAAGGGTATGGATTTTAGTGACCCATTTCTTGGGTCACTAAAATCCATACCCTTGTGGT
>SBAY01000255.1 GCA_005239945.1 Nitrospira sp. | reverse complement strand
TGTATTACCGAAGAGCCGTGTGAGGGAAAACCTCAAGCACGGTTCTGTGAGGGGCATTAAGCAATTAAAAAAGGAGGTTGTTGAATATGTCTACTCGACGACAAGGGTTGGATTTATTATTAGTTAACCCTGGCAATATGAAGCAGTTGTATGGCAAGTTAGGCTCTTCATTGGCAGGAATTGAGCCTCCTCTTTGGTGTGGCTTGATTGCAGGATTTATCAGACAATATGGTTATTCGGTAAAGATAATTGATGCTGATGCAGAAAATTGGTCTCCTGAATATACCGCAAAAAAAATTGCAGAATATAATCCCCTTTTGACAGAGATTATGGTTCTTGGAACAAATCCCTCTGCTTCTTCTACTCCTAAGATGACCGTGGTAAGGGAAACCATTACCGTATTAAAGAAGATAGCACCACATATTAAGATAATTCTTAGTGGTCTTCATCCCTCTGCTCTTCCTGAACGAACTCTTAGGGAGGAGGAGGTTGAATTCGTATGTCAGGGAGAAGGTTTTTATACCATCCTTCAGCTTTTAGAGGTGTTGAAATCGGGTAAAAAAACAGATACTTACAAAGTTGATGGTCTTTGGTATATTAAAGATGGTAAAGTAATCTCAAATCCACCTGCTCCCTTGATAAAAAACCTTGATGAACTTCCATTTGTTGCTTGGGATCTTTTGCCAATGGATAAATACAGAGCTCACAACTGGCACTGTTTTGAGGATTTGAGCAGTAGATATTCCTATGCGGTCATCTATACAAGTTTAGGATGCCCCTTCAATTGCACATATTGTAATATCCATGCACTATATAATGGCAAACCAGGTATCCGTTTTCGAAGTTCTGAAAAAGTGGTTGAAGAGATAGACTTCCTGGTAAGTAATTATAAAATAAAGAATCTTAAAATTCTTGATGAGTTATTTGCCATTAGAGAAGATCGAGTTATGGATATTTGCGACCTTATTATTCAGGGCGGTTATGATTTGAATATATGGGCTTATGCAAGAGTAGATACAGTTAATGAGCGTATGCTTAAGAAAATGAAACAAGCTGGTATTAATTGGATTGCTTTTGGGTTTGAATCAGCAAACAGGAAAGTTCGACAAGATGTTTCTAAAAGAATTACCCAGGAGAGAATACAAAAAGCTGTTGAGATGACACATGATGCTGGAATTTACATTATGGGAAATTTCATATTCGGCCTTCCTGAGGATGATATTGAAACGATGCAAGAAACTCTGAACATGGCAAAGAAATTTAATTTTGAATACATAAATTTTTATATGGCTATGGCTTATCCAGGTTCTCAGTTATACGAAGATGCTTTGCGGGAAGGTATTAAACTACCTGAAAAATGGGATGGATATGCCCAATATTCTGAAGAAACCTTACCGTTACCAACTAAATATTTGTCTTCTACAGAAGTATTACAATTTCGAGATAAAGCTTTTGTAGAATATTTTACTAATCCAGGATATTTAGAAATGATTAATAAAAAGTTTGGGTCAAAGGTTGTAAAACATATTGAAGAAATGCTTAAACAGAAAATTTGCAGAAAGTATACTTTGAGTGAGGATAAATGATGATAATTAGTAGAACTCCATTTCGTATTTCATTCTTTGGTGGAGGAACAGACTATCCTGTTTGGTATAAGGAGCATGGTGGTGCAGTAGTGGCTACAACTATTGATAAGTATTGCTACATTACCTGTCGATATTTACCACCTTTTTTTGAGCATACTCACAGGATTGTTTATTCTAAAATAGAAACGGCTAAAAGTATCCATGAGATTGAACATCCGTCTGCCAGGGCAGTGTTGCAATTTGCACAAATTAAGGCTGGAGTAGAAATACATCATGACGGAGACCTACCTGCAAGAACTGGTCTTGGTTCAAGTTCTTCCTTCACAGTAGGACTACTTCATGCAATCTATGCCCTGAAAGGTATAATGCCAACTAAAATGCAGTTGGCTCAAGAAGCAATTCATATAGAACAAGATATTATTAAAGAAAATGTGGGTTCACAGGACCAGGTCTCGGCAGCTTTTGGTGGTTTTAATAGGATAGATTTCAACAAGGATGGGACGATTAAAATTAATCCGGTAATTATAAATAAAGAGAAAATAGAGCAGTTACAGGAGTATATGATGTTCTATTTTACAGGATTCTCAAGGATTGCATCTGATATTGCAAAAAAACAGATTGAGAATACTCATAAAAATGAAAAGCAATTGACCACTATGTATCAGATGGTAGATGAGGCTATATCGATTCTCAATGATAATAAAAGACCTCTTTCAGATTTTGGGAAGTTATTGCATGAATCCTGGAAGCTCAAGCGAAGTTTAACTGATAAAATATCAACCTCTCATATTGATGAGATTTATGAAACTGTGCGAAATGCTGGTGCCCTTGGTGGAAAGCTATTAGGTGCTGGTGGGGGTGGTTTTATGCTAATATTTGCAGAACCAGATGTTCAATCCAGAATAAAGACAAGATTAAGTAGTCTCTTACAAGTCCCTTTTCGATTTGAGAATACAGGGAGTCAAATTATTTTTTATCAATCAGATTAATCCTATTGAAAGGCAGATAGATGGGTGCGGTATTTAATCCGGAACAGATAGATGTTGTTATTCTTTGTGGAGGTTTAGGGAAAAGGCTTCATTCTGTAGTAAATGATAAACCCAAGCCAATGGTAGTGATACATCACCGTCCTTTTTTAGATATACTTATAGAATATGTGGCTGGTTATGGGTTTAAACGTTTTATCCTGTGTATAGGCTATATGGGTGAAGTGATCAAAGACCATTATGAAAAGAAAAGTATGCCTTTGACAATCTTATTCTCCAGTGAGAAAGAACTATTGGGTACGGGAGGGGCAATAAAGAATGCAGAGCCACTTATTCAAAGCAGTCCATTTTTGGTAATGAATGGTGATTCATTCTGTCAGGTGGAACTGGATAGATTCATTGATTTCCATTTTTCTAAAGGGGGATGGGTAACCATTGCCTTGGCCCGGATTGAGGATACTACGGATTATGGTTTAGTAACGATGGAACCATCAGGGCAAATCGTAAAGTTCGATGAAAAAATTAAGGTTAATATGAAAAACAATAATCTTATCAATGCTGGGCTATATCTTATTGAAAAGAAATCTCTTGCATTGATACCTTCAAATAAAATCTATTCTCTTGAATACGATTTATTTCCAGAGATTACTGATGGAAGGATTTACGGGTATGTAGCCGATGGAGATTTGATAGACATTGGGACTCCACAGCGGTATGAAAAAGCAAAACAGATTTTAAACAGGAGGTAAAAAGATGAAAGTTCCTTTTGGAACAATTTTGATTACACAAAAATCCAAAGATTTAATAAATGAGGTTTTAAATTCAACTCGTGTCTCAAGTGGAAAATATGTAAGGGAATTTGAAAAAGCTTTTGCAGAAATAGTTGGGACAAAAGAAGCAGTAGCTGTAAGTAGTGGCACTGATGCTGATGCCTTAGCTTTAGCTGTATTATATGATTTTGGGGCACAGAGAAATGATGAAGTGATTATTCCTGCATTGTCTTTTGTTTCTACTGGTAATGCTGTTTTACAAGCGGGTTTTAAACCCGTATTTGTAGATATTGAGGAAAAAACATTAAATATAAATCCGCAAGAGATAGAAAAAGTTATTACAGAAAAAACAAAAGCGATTATGCCAGTCCATCTTATGGGACATTCGGCTGATATGGATAGCATTAAAGATATTGCCCAAAAATATGGGCTTTATGTTATTGCAGATGCAGCTGAGGCACATGGAGCATTCTATAAAGGTAAGGATGTTGGGGTGTTAGCAGATATGTCTGCTTATAGCCTTTATATTGCCCATATCATCACCACGATTGAGGGAGGAATTGTTGTTACGGATAGAGAGGATTTTGCTGAAATTTTGAGGTCTTTAAGAACACACGGTAGGGCTTGTAAATGTGAAAAGTGTGTGTTAAACATAAGTTCTACTTACTGTGCTAAAAGGTTTCAGTATGGAGAAGGAGTTGATATAAGATTTATTTTTGAACGAATAGGATATTCGGCTAAAATGAATGAGATAGAAGCAATAGTTGGACTTGGATGTCTTGAGATTTATAATGAAATACTTGAAAAAAGAAGAGAGAACCTGGATTATCTGATGAATAAATTTAAGAAGTTTAATCAATATCTTGTTACAATCGAAGAGGCGCCTTATGAAAAAATGGCACCTTATGCCTTCCCGGTTATCATTAAAAGAGGAGTTCCATTTGATAGAAATCAATTAATGGAATTTTTAGAAAAAAATGGAGTTGAAACACGGGTATTGTTTTCATCGATGCCTACTCAATGTCCTGGTTTTTCCTTTCTTGGGCATAAATTAGGGGAGTTTCCAGATGCTGAATATATCGGTCTAAGTGGTTTCCATATAGGTATTCATCAAGATTTAAATAAGGAGCACCTTGATTATTTTATTGCTACCATAGAAAAGTTTTTAACAAATACTTTAATCTAAGTTATATAAAAGATATGAAAAACAACTCCAGGATATTTATTGCAGGACATAATAATTTAGTAGGGTCAGCATTGGTAAAGCGATTAAAAAGGGATGGATTCAATAACTTACTTATTCCATCATCACTTGACTTTACTGATCAAAGGGCAGTTTATACCTTCTTTGAAATAGAGAAACCTGAATATGTCTTTCTATTAGCCGGTAAAACAGGAGGAATTGTAGCCAATTCTACCTATCCAGCTGAATTTATTTATGAGAATTTGCAGATTCAGAATAATATAATCCATTTTGCCTGGAAGACAGGGGTTGAAAAACTCCTTTTTGTAGGGAGTTCATGCACTTACCCAAGAGACTGTCCCCAACCTATGAAGGAAGAATATTTGATGTCTGGACCAATGGAGCCTACCAGTGAGGCATTCTCAATTGCAAAACTTGCAGGACTCAAGATGTGTCAAGCCTATAATCAACAATATGAAGTTAATTTTATCTCTGTAATACCAGCTACAATTTTTGGTCCAGAGGATAATTTTGATATTGAATCATCTCATGTAATACCTGCTTTTATTCGAAAATTTCATGAGGCTAAAGTAAAGAATGAATCAGATGTTACTATTTGGGGTAGTGGAGAACCATTGCGGGAATTTATATATGTAGATGATGTAGTAGAGGCATATATATTCCTTATGCAGAACTATAATGGCTCGCAAATCATTAATATAGGTACAGATAGTGAGATATCTATTCGTGAATTAGCAGAATTAGTTAAAAAAATAGTTGGATTTGAAGGTGAATTGAAATTTGACTCCAGCAAACCTGATGGAGCACCAAGAAAATTACTTGATAGCACTCGATTAATTTCATTAGGTTGGAGGCCAAACATTGACCTGCAAACAGGGTTAGAAAATACATATCGATGGTATGTGCAGAAATATGTAAAATAAGTGAGGTGTGCCATGTTGTTATCAATCGTTTTTTCTTTTCGAAATGAGGAAGAGGTTTTTCCCGAGTTGCTCAAAAGGGTGCGTAACACCCTTAACCCTTTAGATCTGGGATATGAATTGATATTTGTAAATGATGCATCTACTGATGGGTCCCTTGAATTACTTATGAAATATCGGGAACAGGATGAAAGGATAAAAATTATCAATATGTCCAGAAGGTTTGGTAACACTCCTTGTGTTATGGCGGGATTAAGACTTGCAAAAGGGGATGCGGTTATTTATATGGATGCAGATTTACAGGACCCTCCGGAGCTTATACCTCTACTTTTAGAAAAGTGGAAGGAAGGTGCTGATGTAGTACATACTACCAGAACCAAAAGGAAAGGGGAAAATCCTTTTAAAATGTGGCTGACAAAACAGGCATATAAAATAATCAATTTTGTGTCCAATATTGACATACCGCAAAATACAGGGGACTTTAAGTTGTTGTCCCGGCGAGCGGTTAATGAACTCATTAAACTTAATGAATATGAGCCTTTTATGAGAGGGATAGTACGGTGGATTGGGTTTAAACAGGTTCAGGTGTTTTATGAGCGTGAATCGAGATTCGCAGGCGAAACGCATTATTCGTTACTCAGAAGCATCAATCCTGTAAAGGAATTTATTCGAGGAATAACTTCTTTTTCTGAATTACCATTGTATTTTGCCCTGATTATAGGATTTATTGTCTCGCTGGGAAGTTTTATTTATCTGTTTATAATTATTGTTACAAAACTTATGGGAATGCATTTACCTGGTTGGCCTGCTCTAATGGTAACCATACTTTTTTTGGGAGGAATTATTTTGTTCACCATAGGTGTTCAGGGGATGTATCTAGCCAGAATGTATCAGGATATAAAAAACAGACCACCTTACATTATAGAAAGTAAGGTAGGATTTTAGAAGGAGGGAAAATTAATGGTTATTCTACAAATAGTTATTCTTTTAATTCTATTTTTCTTGCCAGGCTATTTAGTTTTAGGGAAGAGATTTCAAGATGAGGAGAAGTTTGGGCTATCTTTTGCCTTTTCTATACTAATGTATGCAGGATTAGCTGTTATCTTACATCTTTTTAAGGTACCCATTATCTGGGTATTGGTTATCTTTCCTTTATCATTTCTAACCCTATTTTTTAGAAGACCAACCTTTAATATCCCATGGAAATTACTACTTATTTTTGGAATAACCTTAATTACGAAGGCAATCTTATGTGGGGTGTCGAAATTTCCTATGATTGGGGATTCATACTGGCATTTTCTTTTTGCAAAAAGCTTTCTGACTGATTCATGGGCAACCCTCCCTTTTACAGAGGGGTATTGGCAAGGGGTTGATAAGGCATTTTATACTCAATATAGACCGCCCTTGTTTAATTTAACCTTAGGCATTGTATTTTCTATCTTTGGACCATCTTTTGAAATAGCAAAATTAATGGTGGTATTATTTACTACCTCTATGGTCCTTCCGATTTATCTCATTGCTAAAAGATTATATGATGAGAAATGTGCTATTTATTCAACTATACTGCTGGTAACTATAAGTTCATATTTCTTATCATTAACCTTTGAGGTATATGTTTATCCTGCAACCACTTATTTTTTTCTAAGTGTTTTGTATCTTTATTTAAAAAGGGATTGGAATTATGTAGCCATTTTAGCCGCAATGAGTTATCTAACTCATCTAACTTCTTCAATTCTATTTTTCTCTTTAATCTTATTTGAATTAATAAAAAATAGGAAGATACTATTTTCTGCAATAAAAAATAGGAATATTCAAATAAAAGTTAAATATTTTTATCCAATAGTTATTTTTATATTACTTATATCACCATGGCTTATAAGAAACTATACAGTATTTGGTGATCCATTCTATGCAGCTGGTAGATATGCTCCACTTTGTGCAGTGCCTCCCGATTTTGATACTTTATCTCCACCAACGCTGACTAAATACCTTAATTTTATTTTAAACCCTGTAAATTTTATTCAAACAAAAATAGGTAATATTTTTCTTACCTTTTTCCCGAGACCATATTCGATTACATTTTCAACATGGGATATTAAAGCCCTGTGGGAGCCGGTAAAAATAAATTGGGCACTTGCCGGATTCTTTACTTATCCCTTATTGTTCGTAATAATTTACTTTTTAATTAGAAGGCCAACAGAGATGATTCCTTTCTTATTTTACTTGGGAATGATAATAAGCCTCTTTTTAATAGGATATAGAGGTGGATTTATACCATCACAGATCTTATCATTATGTGTATTATTAGGGATATGGGTGATAAATATAGTTAAAAATAACCGTATCTTTATTTGTCTAATCGGAATTATTCTAATTTTGCAGTGTGTTAGTCTTATTTATGATAGAAGTAGACAAAAGGAAATTCCTGATAATGAGTTATATTCATGGATTAAGAATAATGTTCCTGCGGATGAAAAGATTATGAATTGTAATGCCAATGCAATTAGTTATTGGACAGGCAGAGGTGGATTTATCCCTCCTAATGAAGATATGGCTACTATATTAAATTGCCTTGGAAATTGGGATGTCCATTACCTTATCATTGGGAAAGTAGATTTGAGAATCAGGGATATTAATATTAGCGAAGTTGAGAAGAGATATAAACTTTTAAAGGAGATACAGGGGAATAGGATATATAAGATAAATAGATGAAATCACTAATAGTTATCCCAACTTATAATGAAAAGGAAAATATTGGAAATCTCATTTTGCAGATAATAAACTTAGATGAGAAGATTAATGTATTGATTGTAGATGATAATTCCCCGGATGGTACAGGAGAGGTAGTAGATAAATTAAAGGTAAAATTTCAAGATAGGGTTTTTGTTATTCATCGAGCCGGAAAATTGGGTTTTGCCTCTGCCTATATTGAGGGATTTCAATTAGCCCTGACTATGGATACGGATTACATAATCAGTATGGATGCGGATTTCTCTCATCATCCACGCTACTTACCAGGATTAATTTCAAAATTAAAGGATTACGATGTTGTCGTTGGTTCTCGATATATGTTTGGAACGGTAAGTGTGGTTAACTGGCCAATCAAAAGGTTGATTTTATCCAGATTAGCCAATCTTTACGCCAAAATGGTTACCGGATTGAAGGTGAATGATTGCACCTCTGGATTTGCAGGATATAGGCGAGAGGTATTAGAAAAGATAGGAATTGAAAACATATTATCCGATGGTTATTCCTTCTTGATAGAAATGAAATACCGGGCTCAGAGAAAAGGATATAAATTATGTGAGGTTCCTATTGTCTTTGAAGAAAGACGGCTTGGGCAGTCAAAGATGTCAAAAAAAATAATATTTGAGGCATTGTTTAGGGTCTGGCAATTAAAATTTTTGCCCCGGTAAGAATATCAAATTAATCATTATTATAAAAGAAGAGGATGAATAAATATTAACAATGAGAGTCAAAACAATTATATCGAAAAATACCATGTTAAAGATGAGGGATTTATGAGGATTCTACATTACCTTCTCCGAAGTCAATTCTATGGTCTTTCTTACTTCCTGTTTCAGATGTTCCGGTAATCCGGGTACCTCAGGGTCTAAAAATCCCCTGACAATCAATGCCGTAGCCTCATCCTCATTTAATCCCCGGCTCATCAGGTAACACAATTGAGCCTCTTCTATCTTGCCTACAGCTGCCTCATGGGATAAATCACAGCCTTGTGTTTTTGCCTCAAGCTCAGGGACAGAATGGATTTGAGCCGCACTACTTAAAAGTAATCCGCGGCAATCAAGATGTGCCTTAGTTTCTGGAAATTCTCCTACCAGGTGCCCCCGGGCAATTATCCGTGCAGAATCCTGGCCAATAATCCTGCTGGTCATTTCAGCCCGTGCACCTTTTGCTGAAAGCACTGCCCTTGAACCAACATCCAACAAAGAATTACCCAGACCATAAATTAAGGTATGATACCGAACACGGCTATTTTCGCCAACTAAATAACTGGTTGGATACATCTGCAGGCTTTTGACTGGCTTGAAGCAGATATAATTACTGATGAATGTTCCACCTTCTTCAATAATAATCCCGGTTCTTGGTCGAACTTCGACATCCTCTGCCCAACCATGAATCATCGTAAAGGTAACAGTTGCCCCTTTTTTGATATAAAATTCTGAGATACCAATATGCATACCCTTTTTTACCTGTGGATGGGTGGTACAGCCAGTGATAATATGAAGCTCTGAGTTCTTTTCAGCAATAATTATATTATGCACGGCTTGTAACAATCCTTGAGTGCCGATAAATAGACAGGCCTGCACAGGTAGGGTCAATCTGGCACCTGGTTTTGTGCGAATAAAGTAGCCTCCTGGATGCTGATGGGTTTCTGCCTCTGAAGTGTATTTATCCGTATCAACGGCTACTGCCTTCCAGTAGTAATTTTTGAGCCAATCGTATTGCTTAATAGCCTGCGGCGTCCCCATTACCTCTACCCCTTCTATTTCTTTTTTTCGGCAGGCAAAGATAACCGAATGGTCTTGTTGAAAGAATGTCCCACTGCGACTATCCTCATCCGGGTTTATCCCAACGGTTTTAACCCAAGCCGCTACATCTTGTGGAAGTTGAAAATCTTGCCCTGTTAAGGTTTGTCCTGGTAAGGATTGCCCTTTGAATTGCTTCATATCCACATCTGGTCCAAGTAGGGCAGGTTTGTCCTGAACATCTGCCGCCTTCTTATTCAATTCTTCCTTCCAATTCATCGATTCAGCCCCTTTTAAGAATTAAGAATTAAAAATTAAAAATTAAAAATTAGGAATTAAAATTCCTCAATTTTTAATTTTTAATTCTTAATTCTTAATTACTAACTCCCTTTCTATTTCTTCCTTTATTCCCGGTGGACATAACCCTAAATATTCGCAATAGCCCTTTTCTTCTATTCTTGTAAATATTTCCATTGGACTGCCACTTTTACTAACCTTGCCACCACACATTACATGAGCCTGAGTCGGATTTAGATAAGGCAGGATGTGGCGATAATGGGTAACGATGAGACAGGCACAATTATGCCTTTTTATATACTCACCCAGGTCAATACCAATAGTTTTCAGCGAATCGATGTCCACACCTGAATCCGGTTCATCCAGAATCATTATCTTTGGATTTGAGGCAAAAATCTGGGCAAGTTCAGAACGTTTTCGTTCCCCACCTGAGAATCCTACATTAATATCACGGTCACGGAATTGTGCAGGCTCTAATCCTACCTTTTTCAGTAATGGTGTGGCAAATTCCTCTTCTGGTTCTATTTGTGGATTCCATAGGGATTTACCGCCTGATATTCTGATAATATCCCGTAGTTTTACTCCCCGTATCTCCGGTGGTGTCTGAAAGGCAATGGATATACCCAATTTTGCCCGCTCATTAATAGGCATAGAATTTAATTCTATACCGTCAAATGTTATCTTTCCCGCACAAACCTTATAACCCGGATAACCCAGGATGGTCATTATCAAACTACTTTTCCCAGACCCATTTGGTCCCATCAGGATATGGACTTCTCCTTTTTCAATCTTCAGGTTGATTCCATTCAACACCTTTTTCCCTTCAATCTCTACAGATAGATTCTTTATCTCTAATAAACTCATTAGGTAACATCCTCCATCAGGATTATAGAATAAGTCATTTAGGGTAAATAAGTCCTATTCTTCTCCACCAATAACTGATTAATTACTTGAACCTTTTTGTTTGGCTAAAAGTACTTCCGCTATCTTTTTGCCGGAAAGTAGCATCCCACCAAATATCGGTCCCATTCTTGGTCCACCAAAGACGGCATTACAAGCCATACCGGCTACATAAACCCCTGGATAGATTTCCTTTGTGTTTTCCACAATGGTGCGTTCGCCAACCTCTGCCCACATCGGTTTTTCACCTAATAAATCTCCTGTTTCTGTAAGAAGCTTTTTGCTAATTTTGCGGGTAATTATTTTAGCTATCTCAGCCGCATGTCCAGTGGCATCTATCACATATTTTGCTTGAATGGTCAATGGGTCAACATGTAAATGAGCAATGTCAACCGCACTCCAGTTAAGGACAAGACCTGTTACCTCTTCCTTACGAATCATGACATCTTCTACGGAGATGAGGTTAAATATTCTTGCCCCGGCACGGATTGTTTCCAAACAAAGGGTAGAAACAGTCTCTATTGAATCCGTAACAAAATAGCCCGGTTGATATTCCTTATATCTTATTTTAAACTCATCCAGAATTGGTTTTGAGTCATTTTGAAAAACACATTTATTATACATCATCCCTCCGCCCCACATGCCGCCACCAATAGACAACTTGCGTTCATACAAGACGACCTTAACCCCTTTTTTAGCTAAATAATAGGCGGCAGTCAACCCTGCCGGCCCTCCACCAACAATAGCCACATCTACCTCAAGATACTCAATTAAATCCTTACTCCAATTCTCAACAATTGCCTTTGAAATAATTACATCGTCTAACTGCATTTTATCAAATCTCCTTTTTTTAAAGAATAATAGGACTTATAGGACATATAAGACCTATAGAACTTATTCTAAAATAATATCTCCACCGCTTGATAAGGACATGCCTTAAGGCACAAACCACAAAGTATGCAACGGTCAGAATCGAATGAAACCTTCATTGTCACTCGGTCAAGACTTAATGCAGCCGATGGACAAAGTGGCACGCAGGCAGTGCAATGTGTACATCTGTCTTTATTCCAGTTCACATCCTGGGCCAAGGGCTGAATAGTTACTCCTAATCCCTTAATGTAATCTATTCCTTTATCTAAATCTTTCCTTTGCCCGCTTATTTCAATTACCAATCTACCTTCTTCATCAGGATTAATCTTAGCACTTAAGATATTGACCATCAAATCGTAGTCCTTAATCAAATGGTAAGTAATTGGTTGTTCAACGGTCTCTTTTGGGAATGTAAGAACTACGCGTTTCTTATTCATATTTTGCCCTCCTGAGTCTATTTAATGAAATTAGGTTTAGCCTTTCATTGCCAGTTATGAAATCCTAAAGGATTAACTGTGGAGTAGACGGAGGGATTACTCCCTCACGCCCCTCCGCAGAACCGTGCGTGCAGATTTCCCGCACACGGCTCCCAAAGAAAACCTCCTTACCCACC
>SBAY01000003.1 GCA_005239945.1 Nitrospira sp. | reverse complement strand
GGTGGGTAAGGAGGTTTTCTTTGGGAGCCGTGTGCGGGAAATCTGCACGCACGGTTCTGCGGAGGGGCGTGAGGGAGTAATCCCTCCGTCTACTCCACGCAGATGCCTCTATTAAATGACTTCAATTCAGATATTAGACTTCAGACTTTAGACATCAGACTTAGAGTAAGCATTTAGCGTTCCGCCGTCAGCTTTCAGATGGAGAAAAAGATAATGTATGAACACTTGTCTCATCCAAAAGCTGAAAGATTAAGCTTCCGGCTGACCGCTTACGACTTAAGTCTTTAGTCTTTAGTCTTTAGTCTATGGTCTAATGTCTGAATTGAAGATTAAATGAGGAGTTAATTTCTTTAAAACTGATAGCTGATGGCTAACACCTGAACAATTAAAAAGGTTCTAATTATGTGTGGGATTTGTGGGGTATATAATTTTAATTCCGATAATAATATAGATTCATCTTTGCTTCAACAGATGTGCGAGGTGATGAAACATAGGGGACCTGATGAGGAAGGCATCTATATCAATAAAAACATAGGATTAGGACATCGTCGTCTGAGTATCATTGATTTAGCTAAAGGACATCAACCTCTATGTAATGAGGATAAAACCGTCTGGATTGTATTCAATGGTGAAATCTACAACTTTCAGAAGTTACGAAATAGACTAATCGAGAAAGGACATATATTTCAAACAAATTCCGATACAGAAACAATAATTCACCTGTACGAAGAAAAAGGGGATGATTTTGTAACTGATTTACGAGGGATGTTTGCCCTGGCTATCTGGGATGAGAAAAAGAAAAAGATAATTCTTGCCAGAGATAGATTAGGGAAGAAGCCTCTTCATTATTTGGTAGATAAGGATAGATTATTATTTGCCTCTGAAATAAAGTCGATATTAGAAAATAAGGGTGTGAAAAGAGAAGTAGATTATGAGGCCTTAGATGATTTCTTTAGTTTTATCTGTATTCCAGCTCCAAAAACCATATTCAAGGATATAAAGAAACTCCTGCCTGGACATATACTTATATTTACTCCGAATAAGACATATATTAAGGAGTATTGGGATGTAACATATTTACCTGATGAGGGTAAGGATGAAAAGTATTATAGTGAACGATTATTAGAGTTATTGAGTTCTGCGGTTGAATGTAGATTAATGAGTGAGGTGCCCTTAGGGGCATTTTTAAGTGGGGGGATAGATTCAAGTGCGGTTGTGGCTTTAATGTCCACACTACTTGACCACCCGGTCACCACCTCATCGATTGGATTTAAGGAAGAGGCATTTAATGAATTGGATTTCGCCAGACTTATTGCCCAGAGATATAAAACTAATCATTATGAACAGGTTGTTTCACAGGATGCCGTTGATATCATTAATAAATTAATCTGGCATTTTGATGAGCCATTTGCAGATTCATCAGCTGTCCCTACTTACTATGTTTCTAAAACAGCCAGAGAGCATGTTACCGTAGCCTTATCCGGGGATGGAGGAGATGAAGTTTTTGCCGGATATACACGAAGATATTTCTATGATAGATTAGAAAATCAAATAAGAGGTATATTACCTGATTTTATCAGGAAAGGGTTTTTACCTCCAATGGCGAAATATTATCCTAAATTAGATTGGTTGCCAGGGGTATTAAAGATATTTCGAGTAAAAGCTATATTGACAAATATTACCCTTTCACCTGAACGAGCCTTCTTTAATTCAATGTCTATTTTTAATGATGAGCTTAAAAATAAGTTGTATAGCCATGATTTAAAAACAAAACTAAATGGATATGATTCTTTTAATCTATTTAAGTACTATTTCGATAAGACAAAGGGATGGGATCCACTTTCACGGGCTCAATATGTGGATACTAAAACCTATCTCCCTAATGATATTTTAGTTAAAGTTGACCGAATGAGCATGGCTGTTTCCTTAGAGGTAAGAGCTCCATTTTTAGACCATAAATTGGTGGAATTTGCAGCTACCATCCCTTCTCAATTAAAATTGAAAGGAATGATTTCTAAGTATATCCTAAAAAAAACCCTTAGACATCTACTTCCTGAAGAGATATTAACTCGAAAAAAGATGGGGTTTGCAGTGCCCATAGGATTGTGGTTTAAAAAGGAACTTAAAAATATGACCGAGGAGATACTCTTTAATTCTAAATGCAGTCAAAGAGGCTACTTTAATATAGAATTTATTCGTTCGATGTGGGATCAACATCAACAAGGTATCAGAAACTTTTCTTCCCAGTTATGGGCATTATTTATATTTGAATTGTGGCACCAAAGATTTATTGATAATACTTCAAGTTACTATTAAAGAGGTAGGAAGGTAGAATAAATTGAAAATGAAGGAAAGGGAAAATTTCTGGAAGGTTTTTTTTAATCAACACGCAGCAAGGTATAATACCCCTGAAAAGATGTCGGGTTGGACAAAACATAGCTTAGAGCGACAAATGGAAACATTCTTTAATGTCTTCCAACAGTTGAAACTAAATGAGAAACAAACTAATATTCTTGATATGGGGTGTGGACCTGGAGTATATACCTCAAAATTAGGAGAAATGGGATATAAAGTAATTGGAGTGGATTATTCAGAAATAACAATTCGTAAGGCTATCAATTTTTCTAAAAATACTAAATATTTAATAGCCGATGGATATAATTTACCTTTTAAGGATAATTCCTTTGGCGTAATTATATGTATAGGAGTATTGCAAAGTATAAGTGACGAAATAAAACTATTTCAGGAAATTAAAAGAATATTACAAAAAGACGGGATTTTGATACTTATCACCTTAAATATTTTGTTTTTAGGTGCCATTATTTATAGATTCAGGAAATATAAAAGTACTTTATTCATGAAAAGGTATTATCCTTTTGGTATAATAGATAATCTTAAGAAAATAGGATTTTATGATTTACAATTAAAACCTATATACATTTTTCCTCAGGGAAATGAAAAATTAGAGAAATTTTTAGAAAAGATAAGCCGACCATGGATTTTAAAAAGGCATTATCCTTTTTTATTTTTAAGTCATATGTTTTTTATTAAATGTAAGTTAGAAAAGGGAAAAGCATAATATAATGAAACTATGTATCATTTCTCCATATCCTCCTGCAATCGGTGGAATGGCAAATCAAGCAAAGATGTTAGTTGATAGTTTTAAAGCCGAAGGGGTTGAGGTATATCCATTACCAACTAACCCTAAAATTTCTATGTTTATAGAAAGGATTAGATTTCTAAGAGGAATTGTCAAAGAGGTTTTGTTTTTAATAAATCTTTTAATAATTATAAGAAAAACTGATATAGTTTGTCATTTCGCATGTTCATATTTAGCCTTCTTTTTATTTACTTTTCCTTGTATTATAGTTAGTAAAATATTTTCAAAAAAAATTATTATAAGTTATAGAGGTGGTGGAGCTCAACCATTTTTTAAGAAATGGGGTTTTGTAGTCAAGCCCCTTTTTAAAATAGTTGATGGCATAACTGTTCCATCAGGATATTTAAAAGAAAAGGCATTTATTAAATTAGGCTTTGACCCTGTAATTATTCATAGTCTAGTTGATTTAAAAAGATTTGAATATAGACAACGTAAAAATATCAGTCCAAGATTGTTAGTCTTAAGACATCTGGAAAAGATATATAATATAGAGTGTGCTCTATATGCATTTCAAATTATAAAAAAGGAATTTCCACAGGCTAAATTAACCATAGTAGGTGGAGGTTCACAAGAAAAATATCTTCAAACATTAGTTAAAGATTTAAAATTAAAGGATGTAGAATTTATAGGTAAGATATCATACGATGATGTCTGGAAATTTTATCAGAAGGCAGATGTATTTATTAATCCAACTAACATAGACAATATGCCCGGAGTAATATTAGAGGCTTTTGCCTCCGGGATACCAGTTGTTTCTACTAATGCGGGTGGAATACCATATATGGTCCAGGATGGTTTTAATGGATTGTTAGTCCCCGTAGGTGATTACAAAGGAATTGCTGAAAAGGTAATTCTACTACTTAAAAATCCTGCTTTAGTTTATAAAATCACCACTAATGCTAAAAAAGATGTTGAAAACTATAGCTGGGACATAATTAAAGAGAAATGGCTAAAATTATTTCAGAAAAAATAAGGAAAAAGATAATACTGTGGAATAATCCTTGATTCATTTATTATTTGAAAGGGCATTTAAATTATTACTTCAAATAGAGGAATTATCAAGACTTAAGTTTAAGGCAAAACAAGCCTCTGAGGGAAAATATAATTGGCTGAAGGCAGAAAAAAATTAATCGAGGTTTATAGTTTCCTTTAGATTAGAGATATTTTACCGAAAAAACAGGAGTATAATAGAATATGAGTGTGCCGAGCAAGTTTATTAGTTCTTATCAGTGAAAGTCTGGTCTGAGTAAAGGTTAGCAACCATCTCAGCACCAAATCCCACGCATAGGG
>SBAY01000168.1 GCA_005239945.1 Nitrospira sp. | reverse complement strand
CTCTCGGGAAGGCCTGTCGGTGTAAAACCTCGTGTGCGGCCGAAACAGGTTGGTCGAAGACTTCGTATGCCGCCGAAACAGTCGAGGGAAGAGGTAGAGCGGTTCCTCGATTCCTTGGCAGAAAGGCTGCCCGAAACCACGCGAAGGCAAAGTGGAGAAATCCAGAGGGAACTTGCTGTCGAGGCGATTAGGAGGGGTCTTGATGCCGACTTGGCGAACCGGATTGCAAAGGGCCTCGCGTACAGATATAGGGGCGGCGGTTAGGGGGCAAACCAGAGTCATCCGGCCTTTATGTCCGAGCCCTGAACTCATTTCGAACTTGGGCTTCACTTGTCAAGCAGGGCAATCGTCTCTTCCGCACTGAGGTATTTTCCCCTGTCCATCCCGGTGCTAGTCTTGGCAATCTCTCTCAGTTCCTTTTTCGAAAGCTTCTCGGCTGGCAGGATAGAGTGTTTGAGCTCTGCCATGTCGCGTTCCAGTCTCTCTAGCTTCCTGTAGACTTTTTCCAAAGTAATAGTGACGCCAAGAGCCATAAAGTCACCGTATGCCAATATGAGGCGGCTTTGCATTTTAAGTCTTAACTTTGGGCGACTTTAAGTGCAGTTTCGTTACTTTGGGTGCAGATTTCTATTGCCTCCTTTTCGGTGTTGAATGGTGCAAATTGGGGGGCTATGCCTAATTCGTAGACTTCGGCTATGAGAACCATTATGTTGTGTGCCACGACCTTGCAGAGCAGTTCATTTTTCTGTGCTGTGAAATTCTTTGATTTCAAGGAATCGCCGAGTTTGGCTTTTATCATGTGGAAGGTCGTTTCCACATTGTTTCTGGCATAGAATCGTTGGTAAAATTCTTCCTGATTTAGCTGGAAGTAATTGAACATCTTACGCCAAATATGGGTTTTTCCTTTCGGCTTGCCCGTGCTATTGCTTTTGAATGGGATTAGTGCCTCGCCGCCAAAAGAATTTATGAGTGCGTAGTTATCCCTGCTCAAATAGGCTTTATCTGCGGGTGCTGTGCCGATTGTGAACCCTGCTTCGTGCGTTGCTGTCATCATTGGCGCAAACTGCGGGCAGTCTGCCGAACCTTCACCATCATTTTTCGTTACCCGTGCGTTGGCTATTACATTGGTTTTTTGACCGCAGACTATGTGCAGTTTCAACCAAACATTTTCCTTACTTGCCCCGTGCTTTTCTTGGCAATATTGTGAATAGGAATTTGTCCTGAATCCTGAACTGTCCGCTATCCAAGTATGCTCCACTGATTTGAGAGGGAGGGCGGAGAGGGTAATCAGTTTTTCCAGCAATTCAGAAGTTTCCTCTTTGTTAAGCAATTTTGAAACTGTGTTAAAGTGCGGGCTTTTTTCAATCAATTCTTTTTCTTTAGCTTCGTCAAAAAAACCTTTAGCCCGTCTGCTTGACATTTGGGAATAAACCTTTTTGACGGAGCAGAATAATTGCTCCCTCAATGAGAGCGTAGGTCTGCCAAAATCGTATGCGGGTTCGTCAATGCTTTCCAAAAGGTCAGCAAGCAAAATCTCAAACTGCTTAACCTCCGTGGTCTGCGCTTGGTTGTAAGCGTGCCAAGCCTGCTTATAGCTAAGGCGTGCCACCTTCTCAATCGTAACCTTGCCCTTCTTGTCGGTCTTTTGAACGGCTAAAAAATACTGAACTGCAAAGGCGTGCTTGCACTTCGTGCCTCTGGACGTGCAGTCGGGGCAGTTGCATATTCCCTTGTCGTCTACAAAGTAGAACCTTTTACTGTTCTGGCTCTGGACGGCATATCCTTCATCCAGCTTTTTTATCTGCCTTGTGTTTGCGATTATTTTTCCTTTTTGTTCTCTTAAATCCATACATCCACACCCTAATGCTAAAAATACATTATAATTGATTTATCATATTACTATTTATAACAAAGCATTTATAAATAGATGGCATTATAATGTATCTATTCAATTATAATTGAAGTTTTTGGGGTGAATTATTACTATGACAAGCAATTACAATATTTGGCAATTGTATGGTTTGAAAGGTAACCCGTTTACAACTGACCCTTTGTCAACATACGGGGATGATTTGCCAATTGAAAAGTCGTTTTTTGGTAGAGACCAAGAGATAGAAAAAACGAAAAAAATAATTTATTCTAATAAGACAAGTAGAATTTTGGTTTATGGGGAAATAGGCATTGGCAAGACAACATTTGCAAATTATATAAAATATCAAGCCATTAAGGACGGATATTTTACTCCATTAGGAGAACTAAGTATACAGTATAATTGGACGCCAGAAGAATTCATGTTTAACACTATAGGCATAATTTACACTACCATAGACCGAACAACAGGATTGAAAGAAAAATTAAATGTTGGATTAGCACAAAAATTAAATGTTATTTTTGGAATAGATAGAGGATATAGCAAAGGTGGCGGAGCCTCGGTTGCAGGTTTTGGGGGAAATGTGGATTATGGACAATCTTTTGGGGTTACAATGTTAAATTCCACTTCATTGAAATTACTATTACAAGAAGTTCTTGATGAATTAATTCGCTTGGGTTTTAAAGGAACTATAATCCATTACAACAATCTTGAATTAATACAAGATAAAGGAGAGCCACAACTAAAAAGAATAATGAATGGCATTAGAGACTTTTTACAAGTCAAAGGGGCGCATTTTATTTTTGTAAGTGACAGTAAATTATTTGAATTGTTTCAACAGCTAAAAAGAGTAGAGGATATTTTCCAAGTGCCATTTTTATTATTACCTTTTAAAATTGGAGAAGTAAATCAAATAATAAACACAAGATTACAGCTACTGAGAATTAGTCCAGAGATTAATCCCATACCGCCATTTGAGGATGGAACATTGAAACTTTTGTTTGATTTGTATTCAGGAAATCTTAGAGGCATATTACGAAGTCTTGATTGTGCAGTTAATGAAACTGTTACTTCGAGACCAAGAACCATCACTCCAAATATACTAAAAGCGGCATTGTTCAGATTTTCCAAAAATAGATTTTTGAGTAAATTTACACGAGAAAATACTATCACACTTAAAATTTTAAAAAGAATATTAGAAAAAAAAGAAACCACAAATAAACTCCTTGCAGAACATTTCAAAATGTTGCCTCAAAATGTTTCAACAGCTTTAACTACTTTGAGGGAAGTTGGGGCAATAAAACTTTCGAGAGAAGAAGGTCGTGCTAAATATTATGTCCCAAGTCAAGAAGCACTTTGGCTATTATTAGAGCCATCTCCAGATTGGGAAGGTCAAACATTTTTGGAGTAAAAATAGACCAATTTTGCTGATAATCTTTCCTCCACCGACATATCAGCGAAGCGTAGAGGCTGTGCTCCCTACACAACTCAGCAACAGGCCTACCAGACAACACTTCCTGCACAACCTGCAGCTTGAACTCCTTCGTAAAATTCCTACCCGTCATTCATGCACCCTCCAAACAGTTAGTTATGTTGCAAATTGGTTTAAACTAACTGTCCATTTCAGGGGTGCAGTCCACAACACGAAGAAGAAATACCAAAAGTTATTCTGAAACCAGAATTTCAAACAAACATCAGACAAGAGATTTCCATTCGTAGAAGATTCCTCGTGCTTAAGCGTGACCAATTTACCTGTGCTATGTGCAGTCGTTCAGGCATGGGGGTAAAACTTGAAGTAGACCATAAAATACCAGTTTCTAAAGGTGGAACTAATCGCATAGACAATCTCCAAACTCTTTGTTTTGAATGCAATCGGGGGAAAAGAGCCGATTTGACCACTTAACGACTTTAGGTTCAGGTTGGCGACTTTAGGTGCAACTCACACTTTAAATGCAAAGCCATATGAGGCTAGAAATATAAAATCAGCCTATCAACCCGTTCTATGCTGACTTCTGGTCAGCCCAGCGCCTTCATTATTCTCATGCGGAGCGACGGTATGAAGCCGAAATCCCTGAGGTCATCCTTGAAAAAAAGGTTGAATGCGAAGCATCTGACCCCCATTTTCTTCAATATGTCAATCTGCATTTTCTGGGTTCTGGGGAGCTTTCCGCCATGGGTCAGCTCATCCT
>SBAY01000198.1 GCA_005239945.1 Nitrospira sp. | reverse complement strand
GAAGGGAAGTTTATTATAGGTAATAACTTTTTATTGTTTGCTGCAAATATCGTTGATCTATGGAAAAAAATTTTAAGATTAAAAACGGAGTAGAATTATGTCGGATATAACATTATCTGTAATTATGCCAGCATTAAATGAAGAAAAAAATATTCTGGCTGCTATTGATAACACATTAAAAGCCTTTGGCGATTTTAACATTAATGGTGAAATTATTGCTGTTAATGACGGAAGTACAGATGCAACAGAGAAGTTGATACTTGAGGTCATGAATAAGGATGAGCGGGTTAGACTCTTGAAGCATGAAAAACCTCAAGGGATAGGAGCCTCATTCTGGGACGGGGTGGATAATGCTAAAGGAGATATAGTTATCCTGCTTCCTGGGGATAATGAGAACGATCCGTGGGAGATCTTTCGGTATTACAAGTTACTTGATCATGTAGACATAGTAATTCCTTTTGTCTTTAATAAAGAAACAAGATCTCTCTTCAGAAATGCCCTCTCCTTTATCTATCGTTTTATTATTAATAGCACTTTTATTGTCAATTTTAATTACACCAATGGTACGGTTCTTTATCGAAAATCAATTCTAAAAGAACTGGGGTATAGAAGTCAGGGATTCTTCTTTCAAACCGATATTTTAATAAGGTTAGTAAAGAGGGGATATCTTTTTGCTGAAGTTCCCTACAGACTTAGTCTAAGAAAGGAAGGAGTATCTAAGGCAATTAGTTTCCCTTCTTTACTCCAGGTCATAAAGGGCTATTCCCAGTTAATAAGAGATATTTATTTTAAGAAGAAGTTTAATTCCAGTTTTTCGGATGATTCTCAAACAGGACTCAGGCGAGAAAAGTGTATTCAAATCAATAATTAACAGACTGTTGACATAAAATCTACTCTTTTTCTTATCGTTTTCGACTTTAATTTTATTAAAAGAAGTAGAACACTCAAAAATCTTGATTTTATGATGACTATTCCTAAAATTTTAGCTCTTTACACTCTTTTTCTCGTAAAATTATGACTTTTACCACACACCTATATTAAGGAATCTCTTGCTTTTACCAAAGGATAATTAAACTTTGCGATTACTAATGAACAATAAAACTTTTCGCCCGAACAAGTTTTTCAATATTTGACGAAGTTACCGACATCAACTGTTGAATCTTTATCATCTCTTTGTTTCGATAAAGTGCACGACGCAAGAGATGATAATCTTTTAGATGACCAATACCTGCCTCAATCCTTAATCGCTTCTTCATAGCTTCCCTATGTTCAGGTGTTTGACTTAATTCTCTTGCCTCCTGTCTCCTCTTATGTTCCTCTTCAATAATCTCTACTATTCGGTAAGCTACAGTACTACAAAACTCTCTTAATTCACATCCAAGACAATCTGCTCCTTTAAACCTTGTCTTTCTATCTTTGCGAGGTATCTTGCCTAACCTCTCCATTCGTTTTCCTGATGGACAGATAAGCTCACCTTCCTCATTGAACTCAAACATCTCGGTGGAATAAACACCATATTTGTTGTCTCTTTTGGCAAGGTTGATATATCCCTTTCTCCTGTCTTTCTCTAAATCTTCCCTCACCTCAATTGTATCGTATCCTTTATCCAGACTAATCTCTTCTGGAGGGTTACCTACATTTTTCTTGTGAGCTCCATAAGTAGGAGCAAAGAGTTTAGAACAGTAAGTATCACCTGCTTCAAGACAACAAGCAGTAAATATCCCTCCTGGATAGTCATAAGCAAAAGATTGAAGATAACCACAGTAATTCTCATTTGATGAGGTTCGACCTACCCTGGCTCCTGGATCTCCTTTTGCATGAGATATTTCATGGAATATATTACCTAATCCCTCTTTTATCTCCTTGCCCTTTTGAATAGGTATTTCTTTTATCTTGACTATCTCTATCCCTCTCTCTTTTGCCTCTTCCTTTATCTTCGCTAGTATCTTACCTGCCTTCTTTAAAGGATAACTTACCAGTTTAGAAGCAACCTCCGCTATCTTCTCTAACTCTTCTTCTTGCTCTTTACTCTCTCTTTCTACATACTCTGTCTCAAATAACCTCTTCAGAAATTCCTTAGTTAACCTTCTTGCTTGTTCTGCTGAGGTATACCTCTTCGCATTAGCAATGAGTTTTGAAGCATCTATACTGATATGATTACTCTTTACTAATCCTGCCTCTACACACCAATAAACAATATATTCAAATACTTCTAAAAATGTTTCTGCCCCTAATCTGGTGCGAAACTTTGAGATAGTACTGTGATTTGGTATCTTCCCAAACAACCCAAAATCACAAAACCATCTTATTGTCATATCTGAATGTGCCCTTCTACATAACTCCCTTTCAGAAAAAATAGAATAGAGAAACATAACCAAATAAAATTTGAATAGCTTGATAGGATCAATTCTTCGAATAGGAGTTATTTTGCCAGAGTATTTAGACTCAAGTATCCTACCTATCCTTCTAAAGTCTACCCCTTCTTCTATCCGCTTTAAGATATGTCCTTCTGGAATATAGAAAGCGAATATCACCTTCTCCCAGAAAAAAAGAGCTTCTTTGAACAGCACATATTGTAAAAGAACAAAAAATGCTAAAGTTTTTAAACCTTTTTGCCGAGATAGTAAATGAGTCATCGAGGATACCTCCCAATTTTAAAGAATTTAGTCTTATATAGGTATCCTCGGCAATTTTTTTAAAATATTTAGTGTTTTTCCCTTTGACCCCACAATATAAAGTTTAAAATTACTTCTCTTACCTCTCAAATCCCGCATAAAATGAGCGAAAGAGAACATACCCCAAATCTATGCTTCCTTTCAACAGCCTGTCTAAGTAATGGGAAATTGTTTGACTGTCTTTATTCCATAAAATACGGTTCTTTTCTCTCCTTTCTTTACCTTCAAGTTCGCTTTTTTCTAAAAGATGAGTTTCTGGAGCTTGCCTTTCATTTTTTTTAAACCCAGTCCATGAGAAGTTATGGTTCGACCTACACTGCGCGGGCTTATTCCGTATCCCTCAAGTTTAAGCATTTCACATATCTCATACATATTCAACTCCGGTCTCTTGAATCGAATCTTTAAGATTTGCTTCTCTACCTCTTCGGTTCGTTTTCTTGGTTTAGTTGGCCCAGGTTTACAATCAGCAAGTCCGAGTATCCCCCCAGTTTCAAACTTGCTTTTGTAATAGAAATACATATCCCGAGAAAAACCAAACTCCTTTGAGATTTCGTCAATGGGCTTACGACTTAAGGTTGCCTGTCTGACCATCTCATACCGCCACTGAATTGGGTCATCAGGGTTGATAATAAAAATTCTTCCCTGAGTATCTCCAATAAGTTCCTTTTTCTCCTTAACTATTTTCTTTCGTCCCATTTATTACCACCTCCCTATTCCTGTATTATACCCAAAAGAGGTGATATTGTCAAGAAAATAGTAGTAATAATTTTGGCATCAATGGAACAAAAATCAACTTCCTTTATTAAGCATATTCGTTATTTATCCCTTGTTTTATAATATTTGGTATAGACAAATGCTCTCTTCGTGTCAAAATTGCCTTTTGATTGATGCCATAAATATTACAATTATATGTTTGATCGGTCATCCCCTTGAAAATCGTAACTCCTGATAAATAAAGGGAAAAAGTATTCTTTCCTCTCACTAATAGCAATGAAATCGTAGCAAAAACTACCGCTTCGAAATCGCTGATTAAAATTCAAAGCTAATTATAGTTTGGGAGTATGTGAGAAAATATTATCCTTTTTACCTGATAAAATTACCCTGCGAATAATTAAGATATTAGAATCATTTATTGCAGGGTTGAATGTTCTTGAGAAACCTAAATATATCTTACTGGTAATTATTCATTCATTCTTAGTCTGGATAGCTTCTGGAATAACGATTTATCTTACTCTATTGGCATTCAATATTAACCTCCCTCTTTATGTTTCTTTCTTTGTTTTAGTAGTAACATCATTAGGGATTGCTATTCCTTCTTCTCCTGGATTTATAGGTACTTATCATTTCTTTTGTATAGCTTTATTATCAATATTTGGGATAAGTAAAGAATTAGCAGTTAGTTATGCTATCTTTTTTCATGCACTTGGTTACATTCCTATTACTCTAACCGGACTTATTTGCTTATGGAAAGAGAATGTCTCTCTGCTATATTTAAAAGATTTGGGGGTTGAACAGAAGGGAGATACTACTGGTAATAAACAGACAATTTGAAAGGAATTTTTTATCACGAAATGACGAAAGGATGAAAGCACGAAAATGGAATTTGAAATGAAATTCTTTAATATTTTTCCCCTTTTTCCCTATTTCCCCATTTTCCCTTACTTACACCTGAATACTTTTCGTGTTTTCTGATTTTCGTGTTTTCGTGATAAGATTTTTATATTGTGCTTTCAAATTGTCTGGGTGATAAATAAAGTCCTTGCAATATTTAAGCCGTTATGGTATAATAGAGAGAGGTGCTGGCATGAGAGAATGGTTGAAATCTTACATTGAGCAACATATTGAAGTAATTCGGGCACTTGATCAAGAATCAATTGTTCATCTTATTGAATTGGTTAAGGAAACCCGTGATTTGGAGAGACAAGTTTTTGTGATAGGTAACGGTGGAAGTGCTGCCTGTAGTTCCCATTTAGCAGTTG
>SBAY01000051.1 GCA_005239945.1 Nitrospira sp. | reverse complement strand
AACAATTTCATATGTCTTTGGATTTCTTTTCTCCATCTGCATAAAACCCTTCCTTTAATCTGTGAAATCTGTGTAATCTGTGGATTCTTATGTCTGAATGGAAGCCTCAACTTAAGGCAATACCTGCCCCTCAAAGGTTTCCTGCTACCAATCCCCTAAATATCTCGAATTCTAATTGATATACCTGCCATAACTCTTCATTCGGGATATTACTTTCTACCACACCCATCCTTGTATTGGCAAATCTATCCGAGAAGGATAAGACAACTAACCTCCCCTTTCCTTCCTTAACTCTAACCCCAATTGGTTCTTGTGTAGTGGAGAAAAAAATAGGACTGCCACCTTTGATTGGAGAAGCACTCACTTCTAAGGGATAATAGCCGTTGAAAGGTTGGGCATACAAATGGTTTGAGTTGATTTTCTGCTGATGAGCAATCTCTACCCCAAAGGCAGATAAAAGCGAATTAGCCGTAGAGCTGGCATTGGAAGGGCTATCAAGGAGCAGTATGTTCCCTCCAGAGGTAAGGTATTTTTTAACCTGGGCGATGTCTTTGAGTGTCCATTTCTTCTTGGGATTGATAATGACGACTACTGCCGGTTTTTCTCGGACATCGCCTACCTTAGGGAAATAACCCAATCTCAATACCCATTGATAAAATATTTCAAAACTGACTTCTTCATTTTTCACAAATCCTTCGATTGGTAATTTCAGGTCAGAATGCCTTGCCTCAAAACAAATTTCTACCGGTTTGGTATGCGGCCGGGGTAAGGGATAATTCCATTTATTGATTAGCGTCCAAAATAACATCCCTGAGGCGAACATAAAAATCACAGTTGTCACTAAAATCAGTCCACCACCTTTTCCCCTAAAACTCAGGAGTCCCACAACAAATAAGGTTACACCTAATATTAAAAATAGATAATTCAACCACCACAAAGAATTCTTTTTATTTAACCAATTCATTATCCCTAACAGTAATTCGGGTTTGCCTGGGATAAAGGCACAAAAATTAGAAAAGCTGGTTGAATCAGTGAATGCAACTACCCTACCCTGGCCATATCGAATCCCCATTGTTTGAATAAAAGCCCCAAAATTCATTTTTGGGTTATCATTTACCTGTGGGTAGAAATTAGAGCTTGAGTAGTCGATATTCAAAGATTTTAATCCGGTGGATAAAATAATATCCCTTGAAAAACAATTGTCCGGCTCAACAGAACAGGAGGTAGCAAATAGAAAACAAGGCATATTGGCCAGAATAGGATGAGGAAGAATCTTTGGAGGACGATACAATTGCTCGAATTTCTTTTCGATATCAAATAAACAGTCATACCGAAAATAAAAGCCGAATTTTCGGGCAATGGAATTAAGATAGGCAGAAGAGCCAAAGACATTGGTATGTTCTCCTATCAAATATAGCCCTCCACCACATCTCACAAATTCTACTATGGCCGAAATTTCTTCTTGGGTATAAGACCGTGTGGGAATTTTTAAAATTAGAATATCATAATTGGCCAGCAATTCGGGGGTTATTTTGCCAAAATTTCGCTCAAGTTTATAATAATAACCCAAAAAGTCGGCCAGGCAGTAGTAATTATATCCCGAATCCTGACCATACCAGAGGGTATCGTATTTTTTAGTTGTCTTTTCCCAATCGCTATGTGCCTCATCAATGAGCAGTCTACCTTGCTTAGAAATTCCAGGGTCATGAAACCCAAAATAGCCCGTGATAAAAAATAAGGCTAAGCCAAACAAAATAATACCCCTCAGGCGGCTTTTAGCAAAGAATAACGAACCAAATTGTGCGGGAATTATTCCAGATTTTAACTTGAAAAATGGACACAAGAAAAGAAAGGGAAGAAAACTCATCAGGGTAATGAGCGGATTCCAGAATAGAAACACCTTTGACGATGTCTCATTATCAGGGACAAAATACATCAGGTAAAGAAATATCAAAATCATCAGGACATAGCGGACAATGAAGTAAATAGCCGTGGTCAGGGCAAAAAGTCCTATGGTCAAAAATCTTTTGGAAACTGCGAAAAACCTGAGGATGACCACCCCGCCAATTAAAATATTTAAGAAGGGAAGCAAGGCCAATTTATCCCAATCGGTTGGAAATTCATAAAGCTCACGCATCGTCTCGATAAAAATAGTATCCTGACTTAAACTCACCGGTAACCCTAAAAATTTCAATATCGAGTAAATCAATGGGGTCAACACAATACATTGCTGGAACTTAGCCGTCCAACACAGATAAGGATAGACAATAAACCCTTGAATGATTAAAATCGAACCTATTAACCACAAACTAAAAAATAAGGAATGAAGCAGGGGAAGTAAGAACAGGCTCAAGGTTAAAAGAATTACCCCCAGATTATAAGGAAATGGGATGATAATAGAGGCAATAAGTAAAGGGACAGCACAGAAAAAAAATCGAGTGGTTTTAAACCACGATGTGGTTTTAAACCACATATCCTTGAATTCAACCTGTGCCTTCCTAAAATAAAGAGCGGATAAAATAATAGCCAGCCCAGTTAATATAACTGTCCAATAATAATTAGGCGTGGTATAAAGGTGCATTGAGAAAAGCCAGCTTATTGAGACTAAAATTAGACTTAACCAGATATTAATGGGATGATTTGTTTTCATCGTTTTTTCTGTAATTTTTTAGAAATTAGAAAGTGAAAAGTGGAAATCAGGATTTCTCATTTCATTCCTTCCCGAACAAAGTCGGGCTTTCATCTCCCGTGGTAACCTGGAAGCCTCAACTTGTTAAGGAACTTTCTCGAACAAGTTCGGGCTTTCAATTTTTCGGATAGGCACTAAAACAGCCGGGTATACTTAATAGTGCCGATATCTGCCTTGTAATTGGTAGCAGGGTCTTCTGCATCCTTATTTTCCTTCCGCTTATAACTGAAAGTAAATTGTGAAGTAGTAGATAAATAATAATCTACATCCATCCGGGCAGTAAATTCTTTACTGCTACAATTTTTCTCAACACGGGATTCTTTAAATTCATAGCCTGGTTTAAGAGATAACTTTTGTGGTATAACATCATAAGTTAAATCAATAGTAGTATTAAATGTATCATCCTTATCATTACCTGTTTTGTTTTTGGTATAGGAAATATAGTTAGATAAGATAAATTTTTCTTGAAATTGTGTATCCACTGTCAAAGAAAGGCTATCTGATTTACAATCCTCAGATGTAGTTCCAGTTCCAGCAAATAGACTTTTATCATTTGTATTTGTCTGTTGTAAATTAAGGGTTAAATCCGTTTTTTTAATTGAATGGGTTAATTCTAAGGAGATATCCCTGGTAAATTTATCAAGTTGGGGATACAAAGTAGTATATCTATCACTTTTCTCATCGGTCAGCTCACATTCAAGGGTTATTTGTGGAGCTTTTTTAGGCTTTAGTTCAAAGGTAGTAGTAATAATATTGGTATCGGTAATAGGATAGGTAACATCATCAAGCAAGTTATCCGTAAAAATCTCACCCTCCAATGTTAGACTAAAAATCTCATTGGGAAGCCATTGTGTAGTCACAAAATAACCTTCCTTATCTGTATTTAAGTAAGGACTACCAGCACTGTAGTATTTAGTCCCAATATAATTGTATCCTGCTTCAAAATTCCATTTTGGTTTATCCGCCTTCAAACTAAATTTATACGCCTTATCATGGTCGCTTGAGCTACCCACCTTTTCACATCTGGCTGTGGATAATTCCCCTGATAAAGTCAGGAAATGATTGAGAAAAGACAGGGCACTGTCTAAAGCAAATACATCATTTTTAATCGGAGGTGTTGTCATTGTTCCTGTTTCTTCCCTTGAATCCTTGTCATCATTTATTTTAAGATAGGTCATACCCCAAAATGTATTTTTATTTGGGGATGAGGAAAACCGAACTCCAGACAACCATTGGTCATAATAATTATAGCCATAGTCCCATTTATCATTTTTATTTATATCTTCATCTGTATCCAATATTCCATCTCCGTCTATATCACTTTCATAGACCGATGCCTCCTGGAGTCTGCCACCTATAAACATCAATTCTGATTTTTCACCAAGATTGATATGGCGATTAATTTTTAGTCCAAATTTGGGTGAGACATCGGAAGATAGTGTAAATTCGGATATTTCATGATAGAAATCACCTAAGTTCAATGTTGTTGCCGGATTGGAAAGACCAAAAGTAAACGATTCAACTATCTCATCCCAATCATCATCACGATTATTAAATTTAAGCGCGATGGAACTATCCACATCTAAATTAGCCAATCTGCCATTGATTAAATATTCTAATCCTATGGTTAAATCAGGCGGTATGTCTTCTATGGTTTTATTATTGATATTCGTCTGGGTAATAGATAACGCCCCAGAACCACTCAGATTGAATTTTTCTGCAAATGCCTGTTGAAAACAAAGAATAAAAATAATTAACAACCCATCCATCACTAATTTTCTTT